>CAINEA010000600.1 GCA_903847525.1 uncultured Acetobacteraceae bacterium
CGCGCGCGGGTGCAGTTCGTCGATGTGGAAACCATGGACAACCTGCTCGCCGAACAGTTCGAACAGGACACGGCCGACCCGTTCCTCGCTTTGGACGAACTGGTGCTCGGCATCTCCGGTGCCCTGGAGCCGCAAATCCTGCGCTATGAACGCGAGCGCGCGCCGGCGCTGTCGCCGGAGCTGGCGACGCCGTACGAATGCCTGGCGCGTGGCCTGTGGCACCATTTCCGCTTCACGCCGGAAGACAATATCCAGGCGGAGGCGTATTTCCGCCGCGTGCTGGACCTCGATCCGAACCATGCCCAGGCTGCCGCGGCGATGGCGCTGGTGCTGACCTTTCGGGTGGTCTCCGGCTGGGCCAAGGATCGCAAGGCGACCTTCGAGCAGGCCACGGCGCACGCGCGCGATGCCGTCCGCTTCGACCCCCGCGATCCCAACGCCCGCTTCGCCCTGGCTCTGGTTCACCAGAACACGGCGGCGCCGTATGAGGCGATCGAGCAATATCAGGAGGCGATCGGCCTGCATCCGAGCAACATCCCCAGCCTCGCCAATCTTGGCCTGACCTACAGCTTCATAGACCGGCCGGACCTCGGCCTGCCCTTCAGCGAACAGGCGGTGAAGATCGCCGCCTATGATTCACGGCTGTTCATGTGGCTGTCGGAAGCGGCCGTGACCTATTATCTCGCCGGCCGTTACCGCGATTCGCTCGTCGCCTGCCAGCGCTCGCTGACCGCCAAGCCCGACTATCCCGTATCGATCCGCTATCTGGTCGCCTCGCTCGGCCAGCTCGGACGCGACGCCGAGGCACAGGGCGCCGTCCGGCTGCTCGCGCGGTTGGACGGCAATCTCGCGGGAACCGAGGCCTACCTGCGCCACATGTTCGTCGACAGCGCCGTCCGGCGCATTATCGACGGCCTGCGCAAGGCCGGCTTCCGTTAGCGATTTCGCTGTTCCGATCGTATCGTCTGAACCGATAGGCTGGTTGCCCGCGCGGATCTAGGAAGAACCCGCCGCCTCGACCTGCGCCAACGGTTCACGAGCCGTTTCATCGGCCGCCCCGCGGGACGCTCCATTGCGGCGCAATTTGAACGGCAGCAGCAGCATCCAGCCGAACCCGGCATAGCGAGGCTCGGTATAGCCGGGCACGCCGAACACCATGGCCTGTTGCTGCGCCGGTGTCAGCACCCTGTACGTACCCAGCAGCCGGTCCCAGATGGAAAGGATGTTGCCGTAATTCGAATCGTAATGCGCGGGATCGGCCGAATGATGGGACCGGTGCATGGCCGGTGAAACGATCACTAAACGCAACGTACGGTCCAGCCATGGCGGAAGCTCGCCATTGATGTGCTGGAACATATTGATGATCAGGGAGCAGAGGCCATATAGCGGGAAAACCCACGCGCTCAGGCCAAGCGAGACCACCACGACCGTGGCCGCTCCGGCATTGACCAGAAATCCCACGGGATGGTGACGCAGCGTCGTCGTCGCATCCACGTCCGTGTCGGAGTGATGCACCGAATGGAAACGCCAAAGCGTGAACATGTTGTGATGGATGCGGTGCAGGCTATAGATCAGCAAATCCATCACCAGAAAGCCGCAGACCAGCACGGCAACATCGCCGCCTATACGCCGAAGGATGGAAAACGGCAGCCGGCTCTCATCCGCCGGCACCAGCCACGGCCCGATTCTGTCCGGTGAGAACTGCACCACGATCAGCAGCCCAACGGCATACAGCGCGAAATGCCCCAGCCATCGCCGCCAGGCCGGGATCGTGGCAGCCCGCTCCGGCCGCAGCGTCTCGTAGGCCGCCATCACCAGGAACAGCGAAATCGACACCCACCAGGAGAAGCGTTCGACATTGTCGGAGATCGTCTCGAGCACGGGAGTTTCCCCGCCCGCCTATTTCTTATTGCGCCGCGCCCGAACCACCAGGATGCCGGCAACGCCGGCCCCGAGCAGAGCGAGCGAAAGCGGCTCAGGCACTGTAACGTCGCCGGTCGAGCAGCCACCACCCGCACCGGCCCAGGCGGCTCCGGCGGTCAGAATGTAAATCCCATTCAGAAAGATCGAACCAAGGAAGAGCCGGATCATCACGAAAGTGTCCTTTTCTTTTTTTTCTGTGCAACGCATTCACAATCTTTTTATGCCTGACTTACAAGTGCCTGGACAACAGGTATGCACCCTGGTTGCCAATCACCCGCGCCATGTCTGCCGGCGCCGCCGCAGCAAGGCAAGGCCGATGACCGACATGCCCAGCATAGCTGCGCTTTCCGGTTCGGGCACGGTCAGCCCGATGACCCCGAGGGGCAGTTGCGCCGCGGCGACAATGCTGGGATCGACGCCGTTGTATTCGGTGTCCACTTCCACGGGAAGACCGGTCAGCGGACTGATCTTCTCGGGAACGGTCGGCAGGATCGACGGCCCAATTTGCTGGCTGGGATCCGTCGGGTCGTAGGTGGAGAAGACCGGATTGTCCGACGAGAACAGGCCGCCCGTCGCGTCAAAGCCGGCGCGGTTGGTATTGCCGTTCGAGAAATCGAATTGTGTCGAAAACGGCGGCGTGTAGTTCCAGGCAGTGACACAGCTGTTGGAAGCCGTTGGGACGCATCCGGGGTTGAGGGCACCTGTGCCGGGGGTCTGTTGGTAAGTGAACCCGACGTCGAAATAACCCCCCGCGGGGATCGGCGCAGCCGGCGTCAGCACGTATTCGACGCCCCCAACGATGTTCGGCGTCTTCGTCAGTGTTGCCGTGAGGGAGAGGGGTTGCCTGTTCCCTTGTTGGTCGGTTGTCCAGGAGGCGAGCAAGCCGGAAGCAACCACGCTTGGATCCTGAAACCGTAAATGGATCGCCTTCACCAGCGCGTTGTTGCCAACCTGCTGGTTGAGCACCGGTCCAGCGTAATGGGTCGTGGTGGTGCACGTCTGGTCCCCGGTGCTGCAGCCTATCGCTATGTTGCCCAGCCCAAACGTGAAGCCTGGAACATTCACGATCACCCCCGGCAACTGATTGAGAAGCAGCGGATTCTGCACCGTGGCCATCTGCCCCGCGACCAACTGGTCGGTCTCCACCGGGGCGCTGAACGTAACCGGTACGCTGGGGGAGTTTGTCGTCACCGCTTGGGCGAGGGTCACTGTCTTGCCGTTCACGCTGGTGATGACGTCGTTCGTCGGTAGGCCGTTGCCGGCGGCCACCAGGCCGGGCAGCAGGCCGGCGGTGCTGGCGAAGGTCAGGGTTGTACCGTTGGAGGCCCCGGTCAGCGACAGGACATTTGTGCCGTTCGGCCAGGTGAAGCCGACGGTCGCCCCTTGGCCGATGCTGACCGCCGATGAGAGCGTTAGGGTATTCGTGACGGTATTGATGGCTGTGATCTTATCGTTGACGGGAATTCCGTTGCCGTTGAGCAGCATGCCGACCTTCAAGGCAGACGCGTTGGTCAGGGTCATTGCCGTTCCCGTCGACGCGGCCGCCGTCGTGCCCTGGATTGCCGTCTGACAGGAGTTGGGGGCCACCTGGCAGAGCTCGAATGGCGTCGTGCGGCCTGTGCTGAGCATGAGGTTAGAGACGGAATTCGACGGATCGGTGGTCGGCAGCGTGTCCACGTGCGTCAAACCGAGATTGTGGCCGATCTCATGCGAAAGCGTGTCCAGCGCGGCTGTCTTCAGGCTGTCCGGGTTCGTCCCCGTCGCGACCACCGCCCCATTGCCGCCGATCAGCCCATAGCCGTACATGGCCTTGCGCGAACTGCCGGATGTGTCCCACATCTGGTTGACCAGATAGACGTTCAACGTGTTTTTGTCCGGGCTTTGTGCGGCGTTCTTGGTATCGAACAGGACGTGCACGGTATCGAACAGGCCCTGGGAACAGAATGTGGCCGCGGTGCTGAAGCAATTCGACGACGCCGGCACGGTCAGCGTGGGTACGATGGGGTTGCCAGATCCATCCAGGGTCGTGTTGAACGAGGGGGTAATTCCGGCCTTGAGATAAACGGCCGTGGCGAAACTCTCGTATTTCAACAGCTGGTCGGTAGGGGCGCATGTGGCGGTGGTGGAGCCGATATCGCTGCCGCACACGTCGATGATATTGATCTGCAAGGTGCTGATATCGGCGGATGCTCGCGATGGGAACAGCCAGGTAAGCGTTCCGACCAGGCCGATCAGAATAAGAATGTGCTTCATGTCACGCTCCTTAGCGTCTCAGCTCCCCGGAGAACCTGTCCTGATCGCCCAAATCGGTCCGTGTTTATGCTGATGACCGATCGATCAAGTTCTTCACTCTAATTTGAAGCGGATCGCGGAAAAGAATGCAAGAGTATTCATCATCGAATTCATCCCGAAGGCGGCAAGACGTTCGTCCGGTTTTGCAATGAATGCATGACAGGAAACTCCGCTCTTTGATACCGTTTCGAGAAAACAGAATAGCCTCGGGCGCCATGTCAGCGATGCTGACCTTTCCGCACGAACCCCATCGAAATGCTCTCGAATATCGGTCCACCTGCCCGCTGGACTTTGGCCAGGGAGTGTTCTTCACCTCGGCCGGTATCCACTCTGGGAAACCAAGCGAAACCGGATCAACGCCCCGATTGCCATCGCCCTGCGAGGCCCGGAAATACTGGAATATTTCTCGGAAAGGACGTAGGACCCATGCTGGCAGACTCCGGGAACGGAGACCAACCGCGTGGGGAGCGCAGAACGACATGCGGACAGGTACCGTTTCTTTGGCTATTTCTTTGAAGGCCGTTCTATGTCGGGCTCGAGGTGCGGCTAGGGCGGCCTGTCGGGCGCTGGGGATGCTCTTACCGATATTAGTGCTGTTCCAGCCTGCGCCGGCCCGCGCCTACATCTACGGCAACGGCACGATCAGCCAAACGGTCAACCTGAACATCATCGACGTCTGCGACACCACCGGCACGCTCTGCGCGCCGGCCGGCAACATCCAGACCTTTGAGGCCTACGCCACCGCGATCTACTCCCAGGCCGGAATCGCCTTCGCGCCGAGCGTGGTGCACAAGCTGAACCTGCCCAACTACGCCGACTGCGGGATCACGACGGCATCGACCGTGTGCACCGATGGCCTGCTGTCATCCTCGCGGGACCTCGTGAACACTACGGGGCATGGCCAGTCGACGACCCCCAACACGCTGAACATCTACCTCGTGAACAATCTGGTTACGGCGGGGGGTGCGAGCTATGGCTGGGGGCTGATCGGCGGCAACGGCCTCGTGGTCGCCACAGGCACCAACCCGACAACGCACCTGACCGCGGCCATCGACACGTTGGCCCATGAGCTTGGCCATAACCTCGGCCTGGACCACGTGGACCAGTCCGACAATCTGATGAAGACCTCGGCTCGGATCACCCCGTTCGACGCGTGCCAGATCCCGCCCTATTCCTGCATCCAGGTATCGAACGGACCTGCCGGCACCACCGCCAAGGCCAGCGTCGCCGCCTCGCCGATCCTGACCCTGGCCGATGTCACCGGCATAACCAAGGGAATGTCGGTGACCGGAGCCGGCGTCCCCGCCGGTGACACGGTGGTTTCGGTGGACAGCTTCAACAAGACCGTCACCCTGGCCTCGGCCCCCGCTGGCTCGATCGCCGCCGCCACTGCGCTGCAATTCGGCAATCTCGGCGGACCGGTCGCCTCCGTCTCGGGCATCACGGCGCTCACGGCCGGCGCCGCTGGTGCCACCCAGATCCGGCTCGCCAGCACCGCCGGCCTGAAACCGGGAATGGTGGTAACGGGCGTCGGCGTACCGATCAACGACCGCA
>CAINEA010000601.1 GCA_903847525.1 uncultured Acetobacteraceae bacterium
TAAAGAGCCTCGAACCCCGCTTCGCTGAGACCCTTTTGGAATTGCACCTTGTTTCGAGCCATCGTCCCTGCCTCGCTAAATCGAATGTTCACGATATGTGCCACGAAAGAGAAGCTGAGAAAAGTGCGTAAACAGGAAGATCGATGAGCTCCACAACCCCGGCACCCCGAGCGCCTTCGGTGACCAGGTCCGCCTGTTCCTTCAGCAAGGGCAGGGCATTCGCCACCGCCACCCTCATGCCGCACAGATTGAGGAATGGCAGGTCGTTCTCCGCATCACCAACCGCTATCGTTTCCTTTGCTTTCACTCCCAGTTCCGCCAACGCGGCAAACAGACCGGTTCCCTTGTTGGTTCCCGAAGGCAAAATCATCAGCGAACCTTTGTTGAGAATGATTTCGTGGGTTAGTCCAAGCTCGTCGAGTGCTGCCTGTACTATGAGATTATTCGACGTTGTCGTCGCCACGATGGACTGGCCGACCGACAACGGTTCGACGCCGATTTCACGCAACCGGGCGCTGAGCGCCTCGGGTACCGGCGGTGCCAGCATCCGAGTCTCCTGCGTGGCCGGACGATTGAGCAGCGCGCCATTCTCCGCCACGATCCAATCGAACAGCGCCATTTGCGGCAAGCAGCGCGACAAATCGCCAACTTCTCGACCCGTGACCAGAACCAACCTGCGATCGGCCCCACGCAACCGCTCCAACGCCGCGATGGTTGGCGCATCGACAACGCCATCCTGGGCAATCGTGCCGTCGTAATCCATCGCCAGTGCTAAGAATGCCATGATAAACTCCAATGATCGCGGAAACTGAGAAACCTGTCCCGTCCGATCGGACGCCGCCGGTCAGGCAGCGAACGTCAGGGCGCCCCGCAGGACATTCCAGCTTATGCCTCACCAAAATAGACGCAACACGCAACGGAGAAGTCCGCAGGGAAAATCCAACAGTCAATACGAAAGTTCATTGTGATCCAATTACAGTCATTCGTCGACCCTAAAATTCTATCGATCAGTCACCATGGAATAAATTTATTGTGTGCAGCCCTTTCAGAATTATTCTAGTCGTGTATATACTCAAAATAATTGGCATGATAATCTCATTTACTATTCGTCTATTTTTGGCGATCTGGCCGCATCTGAGACGGAACCGCCTTATCGCCGCCCGTATCTGCCAGAGGTGGACCACCCTACAGCAAACATCGTTCTGATTTCATGGAGGATACATGCCGCGTCTCGTCATTGTTTCCAACCGGGTGCCAATTCCTGGCGACCGCAATCCCGCCGCCGGTGGCCTGGCGGTCGGCCTGGCGGACGCCCTCACAGAGGGCTCCCTCTGGTTCGGCTGGAGCGGCCGCCGCGCCAGCACGACGTCCGAACATCCGGCCATCGTGTCGGCGCATGGCGTGACCTACGCGACCATCGATATCGCCGAGATCGACTACCGCCACTATTATACCGGCTTTGCCAATGGAGCCCTGTATCCGTTGCTGCTCTACCGGCTCGGCCTGATGAGTTTTCGCCAGGAGGACTACGCCGGCTACCGCACCGTCAACCGGGCCTTTGCCACGGTGCTTGCCCCGTTATTGCGGCCCGACGACATGATCTGGGTGCACGACTACCAATTGTTCGCGGTAGGGCATGAATTGCGCGCCTGCGGCGTGGAACAGCGCATTGGCTTCTTTCTCCACACACCTTTCGTGCCGCCGCCGCTGTTCTGCGCTCTGCCGCGGGCCGTCGAGCTGCTGGAGGCGCTTTGTGCCTGTGATGTCATCGGATTTCACACCCATGACTACCGAGAGGCCTTCCTGCAATGCGTTCGGGTTCTGCTCAATATCGAGGCCGACAGCGAAGCGACATTCACCTATCGTGGCCGCGTCATTCAGGCCATCGTCGCACCGATCGGCATCGACGTCGCCGCCTTCACTGCGATGGCCACCCGAAACGCAACCAGCGTGGCGGCCAACAGCCTCATGCAGAGCCTGGGCGGACGCCCGCTCGGCATCAGCGTTGACCGGCTCGACTACGCAAAGGGCTTGCCCAATCGCATCCAGGCGGTCGACCGGCTGCTCGCCCAATACCCCGAACACCGCAAGCGCGTGACGTTTCTGCAGATCGCGGCTCCATCGCGCGAAGAACTGGCCGACTATCGGGGCCTTCGCCGGGAGCTGGACCGCACCGTCGGCGAAGTGAATGGCCGCTATTCCGAGGCTGACTGGACACCGATCCGCCACATCACCCGCGCGATCCGCCGCTCCTCCCTGGCCGGCTTCTACCGGCTCGCGCGGCTCGGCATCGTAACGCCGCTACGCGACGGCATGAACCTCGTCGCCAAGGAGTTCATCGCCGCCCAGAACCCAGCCGATCCCGGCGTACTCATTCTTTCGCGCTTCGCCGGGGCGGCCGAGGAACTGACCGACGCGCTGATCGTCAATCCATTCGATGCCGACGAAGTGGCCAACGCCATGCACCTGGGCATAAACATGCCACTGGACGAACGCCAGTCCCGCCATAAGGCCTTGCTCGCGAGCATCCGCGGTTCTTCTGCGCGGAGGTTCTGCCAACACTTCCTGGAAGTGTTGAGCCCCCAGCCCGTCCACAGCGCGGAGCCCACCGATGTCTGATCCCTCCAGTCCCGCACCCGCACCGCTGCGGGTTCGCATCGCCATCCTCGGTGCCGGCAACCGCGGTGTCGGCGCCTATGGGGCCTACCTTCTCCGCCGCCCAGACCTGGCCCAGCTAGTGGCCATCGCCGATCCGCGCACGGACCGCTTGCATGCGGCCGGCGAATTGCATGGCGTTTCTCCCGAACGACGCTACCTGTCCTGGGAGGAACTTTTGAAGCGGGAAACCGAACTCGACGCCATTATTATTGCCACTCCCGATGTGATGCATCTACAGCCTGCCCTGGCTGGCATCCGACATGGCGTGAGCATCCTGCTCGAAAAGCCGATTTGCCCCACCGAGCCGGAGGTGAGACGCCTACTGGCCACCGCCAGACGCCGCGGTGCTGACATAACCGTCGCGCATGTCCTGCGCTACACTCAATTTTTTACACGAATAAGGGAATTACTGAACCGCGGGGTGATCGGCCAACTACAGACCGTGCGCCATACCGAACAGGTGGGCTATTGGCATTTCGCGCATAGCTATGTCCGCGGCAACTGGCGTCGCGCCGAAGAATCCTCGCCGATGATCCTCGCCAAGGCCTGCCATGACTTCGACATCCTGCAATGGCTGATCGGCTCACCCTGCGTCGAACTGAACTCCTACGGCAACCTCGGCCATTTTACCTCGGCAAACGCGCCGGAAGGCTCGACCGAACGCTGCGACCAGGGCTGCGCAGTAGAGCGGACCTGCCCCTATTCCGCCCAGCGCATCTATCTTGAAAAACTACCACCGGCAGATCGCTGGCCGCATAATGTGGTCTCCTTAGACACGTCACCCGAAGGCTTGGCCCTGGCATTGCATAGCGGGCCTTATGGCCGCTGTGTTTATCACTGCGACAACGATGTTGCGGACCATCAAGTTGTCAGCATGCGCTTCGCCAATGGCGTCGATGCCTGCATGACGGTCAGTGGCTTCACCCGAGAGATCACCCGCACCATCCACTTGATGGGCAGCCACGGGGAGATCATCGGTGATTTCACACGCAATGAGATTACCGTAACAGACTTTCGTGTCGACGACGTTCGCACCAGCCAATTGTCCGTGCACAGCGAAGGCCTGCACGGCGGCGGCGACGAGGGTCTCATGGCAGACTTCATCGGACGGGTGCAGGATCGGCTGCGCGGCGGCGACCCAGCCAGGGCAAGTACGTCACTTGAAGAGTCGGTTGAAAGCCATTTCATGGCTTTCGCTGCCGAGACATCAAGACTGCGGGGTATGGCGGTACGCCTGCATGCCGCCCGAAAGAAGCGATCCCAAATCGCCCCGGGGTCGGAAACAAGCACGATCGTCGAAGCGAGCGGCTAGTCATAACGGTGTGCGGCGCGCGAACGGCCAAAGCTGATCCACGCGCCCCATGTCGAGGGCTATCGTGTCCTTGTCTGTTGCGCGGGGGATGGCGACATGAACTCCGAACCAAGGCAGGTTCCCGGGTGACAGCCGCTATAACCAGGAATCGCTCGCCCGGATCTGGCGGTAGACGTTGCGCAGGATCGGGTTGAAATGCACGCGAATACGCTTCGTGAAATCGGTGGTGCCCGGCCCGCTCCAGTATTTGTATTCCGGCGTCTCCAACACGTCCGGGCTTTCGATATCGTACAGCGCCAGGAACTTCGGCCCACCTTCCAACGCCTGGAACCGGCGCACGCGCAGGAAGCCCGGGATCGCCATGCGCTCGCGCACATGCTCCTCGTCGTACCAGCGATGCAGTTCGGGCTCATGCTCGGGCGCCACGTCGATCGCCACCAGCAGCAGGCCGGTGCCGGTCTTGCGCGACCCGTTCACCACCTCAGGCCGGATTTCGACATAGACGCTGCGCATCGAACGGGTGAAGTTGCGCGACACACGCGTGGTCCACGGCGTGCGCGTGGCGACCTTCTGGTAGGCAGGCGCCTGCAGCACCGCGGGTGACGTCAGATCGTAATAGGCAAGATAGTTCGGCCCGCCCTCCACCGCGCTCATCCGTCTGCCGTTCAGGATGCCGTCGCAGGCCATCCGCTCGGGAAAGTGCTCCTCGTCGTACCAGCGATTGAGTTCCGCCTCGTGTTCCGCCGGCACGTCGATCATGACCAGCAGCATGCCTTTGTCGGCCATCTTTCGAACCCTTCCTTAAACCTGCAGCGGCGCCATACGATAGGCCGTGTCTATCAATTCCATCGCCGCCTGCATGTCCGACAGATCCGCGATCGGCGGGGCACCGGTGGACAGCCGGAACAGCGTGTCGCGCAGAAAGTCGGCGTAGTACGGCACATTTGTCGTCGGCATGTGCCGCGTCTGCAGTTGCCGGTTGTTGTTGACGATCTGCAGCGTGTCCTTGTCCGGTGCGATGAAATGATGGTGCGGCGTGCGAATGGAGAAACGCATGTCGAACGTATCGACCGGCGCCGGAAAGAAATATCCCGTCTCGATCACGCAGGTCGCTTTTCCCGCCCGCAGCACCACCACGCCATGATCCTCGGTATCCAGCCCCGCCATGTTGTTGGAGAAAGCTGCCGTCACGACCTCCGGCTCGTCCGGCGCGCACAGCACCCGGAACAGATCGAAGAAATGCACGCCCAGGTTCAACGTCGATCCGCCACCGGACGTGGCGCGGTCCAGCATCCAGCCACACCCGGCATCGCGGTAACGATCCACGCCGCCAGCGACGAACTTGAACGTCAGGTAGACCGGCTTGGCCCCCTTGGACAGTTCACGGATGGTGTGAAACATGCGCCCCTGCCGGAACACGAACGGTACCGCGGCGAAGCTGTTCGCCTCGCTGGCCCGCGCGGCGATATCGCGCACCTCTGCGAGGTTCAATCCGCAGGGCTTCTCCATCGCGAAGGGAATGCGCCGATCGATCAGCAGCCGCGCCGTGTCCGCCATGTCGCAGTGACGCCCGAGCGCAAAGACAAAATCCGGCCGAACCGCCTCGCACATTTCAGCAATGTCGGAAAACACCGCAGCGGAAAACTTGGGGCCGGGCCGGCCAGCCAGCATCCGGTGCGCCGCATCCATGTCCGGATCGCTGACGCCGGCCACCTCCACCCCGTCCATTTCGAAAGCCGGATCGAGAAAGAACGGTGTGTGCCAGTGGGAAATACCGGTGAACGCGATGCGCATCTATGTTTCAATCCGTCGAGTGGTGCAGGGAGTTATGCAGGGTTGCGGCGATGACCGGCGCGGCGGCGGCCGACATGCCACGGCCATCATGGCCGAGACCCGGAACGTCGATCACCTTCCAGGCGCAGACAATGCCCAGCCTCGATGCGGCGGCGTGGCCCATGCGCACATAGTTCTGCGCACGTTCGTAACGATGCGCTCCCTGGCGCAGCGAACGAGGCCCCTTCGGGAAGAACTTGCCGGTCGTATCGGTATCCTCCGTGCCGGCCATCACGGTGATCGGGAATTCCAGCAGGGACCGCAACGCGGCTTCATCCAGGTCCATCGCCCCCACACCCCAGGGCCAGTCGATCTCCAGGTCCGGCATGGCGTAGGTGCCGGCATTGGCACTGACCGCCACCGCCACGTGCTCGCGATAGCCGAAGGTCAGCATGCGATGCACGAACTGCCCGCCGGCGGAATGGCCGAACAGGCCGTAGCGCGGCCGCTCGGTAACGCCCTGGGACCGCAGCGCGGCGAACAGCCGCTCATCGATGCCGAAGGTCCACTCCTCGCGCGGATTTCGCGCGCCGTCCTTGGTGTGCAGATTGCCGAAATTGTACCAGAGGTACTCGGGGAACGATGCCTCCGGGAATTCCACCGAAACCGCCAACACCCGCGCCTCATCGACCAGCTTCAGCCAATAGTTGCGATAGGACCCACCGTTGCGGCCCACGCCGTGGTGCACGATGACCACGGGCATGTCTGCATCCCAGTCACGCGGCCGGGCGCTGTGCAGAACCAGCCGCCGGTCCGGAAAAGCCGGATCGGCATAATCCAGGCTATTCGCCCCCGCTTCTGCCACCAGCCTTTGTAGCTCGTTCACGATGATACCCCCGCCTTCTGACTAGACCGAGGCCGCACCCCCTACAAGATGGTCGCCGATCCGATAGGGTGGAGCCTCACGAAGGAAAAGGGACCCGCCGATGGCCATCACGTTGCAGGAATCGCTACGCGCAATCTTCTACGCGCCTTTCTACGTAGCGCTCGCGCGAGGTGCGTTCGACGCCGCGGGGGTGGAAATCCGTTTCGCCAGTTCGCCCCGCCCGCAAGACGCAGCCCTGCGGCTGATGGACGGTACGGTGGACGTATGCTGGGGCGGGCCGATGCGGGTGATGGACACCTATCATCGCGTCCCCGGCTGCGACATCGTCAACTTCGCGGAAGTGGTCATCCGTGATCCGTTCTTCCTGCTCGGGCGCGAACCAATGCCGGACTTTCAGCTGTCGGACCTGAAGCCGCTGCGCCTCGCAACGGTCAGCGAGGTGCCGACGCCGTGGATGTGCCTACAGCATGATCTGCGCCTGGCCGGCATCGACCCCGCTGGGATCGACCGGGTGGCGGACCAGACGATGGCAGCGAACATGGCGGCGCTGAAAGCCGGCAGCGTGGATGTGATCCAGGTCTTCGAGCCCTGCCCCAGCCTGCTGCTGGCGGAGGGCGCCGCGCATATCTGGTACGCCGCCGCCGGTCGCGGCCCGACTTCCTACACGACCTTCTACACAAGGCGCGGAACCCTGGCCGCGCGGCACGACGAACTGCTGCGGATGGTGCGCGCGATCCACCGCACGGAGAAATGGGTCGCCCGCGCCACCGGCGCCGAGATAGCTGGAGCGATTGCCGGCTACTTCACGGACCTGCCGGCACCGATCCTGATCGATGCCTGCACCCGCTACAAGGAGATCGGCATCTGGAGCGATACGCCCGTTCTGCCCCGCGCTGGCTATGACCGCCTGCGCGATGGCCTGGTATCGGGCGGTTTCGTGGATCCCGGAACGCCCTTCGAAATCGCCGTCGATAATTCCCTGGCTGACGCCGTCGTCGCCGAGAACCTGCCGCCGCTCGATTGACCCGCCGCCCCGGCCGCCGGACAATCGGAGCAACCGACGACTGCAAAGGAAGCCAGCATGCCGCACGCCAAGACCGATGACGGGGTGAATCTCTGTTACGAGGAAACCGGCTCCGGCACGCCGATCATCTTCGTGCATGAATTCGCTGGCGATTACCGCAGCTGGGAACCGCAGATCCGCCATTTCGGCCAGCGCTATCGCGCCATCGTCTACAATGCCCGCGGCTATCCGCCATCGGACGTGCCGGAGGCGGTGTCGTCCTACTCCCAGAACCGCGCGGCCGACGACATCGCCGCCGTGCTGGACCATCTCGGCATCACCAAGGCGCACATCGTCGGGCTGTCGATGGGTGGCTTCGCCACGCTGCATTTCGGCTTTCGCCACCCGCAGCGCGCCTTGTCCCTGGTTGTGGCCGGGTGCGGCTACGGCGCAGAACCCGGCCAGCGCGAACGCTTCCGCGCCGAGGCGGACGTCGTGGCCGCCACCATCCTGCGGGAGGGCATGGTCGCCTTCTCGGAGAAATACGCCTACGGCCCCACGCGCGTGCAATACGCAAACAAGGACCCGCGCGGTTTCGCCGCCTTCAAGAAGATGCTGTCGGAACACTCCGCCCTCGGCTCCGCCAACACCCAGCTCGGATGCCAGAAGGAACGGCCCTCGCTCTATGAGCTTACGGAGCAGATGAAGGCCTTGGCCGTGCCGACCCTGGTCCTGACCGGGGACGAGGACTGGCCCTGCCTGGCGCCGGGTATCCTGATGAAACAGACCATCCCCAGCGCCGCTTTGGCGGTGATGCCCAATTGCGGCCACGGCATCAACGAGGAAGATCCGGCGGAGTTCAACCGGCTGGTGGAAAGCTTCATCACCCACGCCGACAGCGGACGTTGGCCGATGCGGGACCCGCGCGCGGTGTCCGCGTCGATTACGGGGATGAAGTAAGAAGGCCAGGGGCTCCGCCCCTGGACCCCGCTAAGCGCCCTGCCTTTGGCGGGGGTCGAGGGGGCGGAGCCCCTCGCCTTACTTCCTTCAGTCAGCCGCGGCCGAGGCCGCGACCTGCCGTGCGCGGATGGCCTCGCCGAAACCTTCGAAGATGCGCCAGGAAAGCCGGTCGGAGTCGAAATCATATTCCGGGTGCCACTGCACGCCGCAGGCGTAGCCTGGCGCGTTGATGGCCCGCACCGCCTCGATCGTGCCGTCCGGAGCGACCGCCTCGACAGCCAGGCCAGGGGCGATCCGGTCGATGCCCTGGTTGTGCAGGGAGTTGACCGGTATCTCCGTCGTGCCGGCCAGCCGATGAAGCCAGCCGCCTTGCGTCAGGCGCACCGAGTGGGCCTTGCCCTGACGCACCCGCGCGGAAGGTTGCAGCGGGGTGGAATGGTCCATGCGGTCCGGCAGGTCCTGCAGCCGCTGGTGCAGCGAACCGCCCAGCGCGACGTTGAATTCCTGCAGGCCGCGGCAGATGGCGAGGATCGGCACGCCGCAGGCGACGGCCGCGCGGATCAATGCCATGGTCACGGCATCGCGCGCCGGGTCCTCCGGTGTGCCCTCGGCATGCGGTGGCCCGCCGTACAGGCTGGGCTGCACGTTGGAGCGGCTGCCGGTCAGGATCAGCCCGTCGATGCGCGACATCAGGGTTTGAACGTCGGCCTTGTCGCCATTGGCGGGGATCAGGATCGGCACGGCGCCGACCACCTGATCGGTCGCCCGGACATAGGTATCGGATGCAGCGTGGTTGGGCATGCCGAAGATGCCGAACTGCTTTGTGCAGCAGCTAATGCCGACCAGGGGTTTCATCGTTAGAGGACGGGCTTCATGATCGATGCGGTTTCGCGATTCCGTACGAATAAACTCATAGGCACATCATCGACGCTATTTGCGTCAAAAAGAAGCCATTTCCCGCGATGGCGGCCATTCTTCTGGCGCGGTGTGGCTAAAGCGCGCGGGAATGTCAGCCGCCACCGCCGGCCGGAAGCTGCGTGGGCGTCGTGACCTTGAACAAAACAGGGTCGAACTTGCCGCCGAGTTCCACGTTGAACAGCCTCACGCTGGTTTCCTGCCGCTGCTGGTCCACCACGGTCCAGCGCTGCAGCGCCAGCTTCTGGTCGGAGAAGTACAGCGTGATGGTCCCGTCCGACGGGCTGGCCTTGCGCCGCAGCGCCAGTTCGATTTCATCCGGCAGGCGCCGCAGGCCGACGATTTCGATGTCGCCGGACAGCTTCACCTGTTCCGCCAGGATGATGCCGAGCGGCGTCTGCGAGAGCGGGATGTTGGAGGTCTGCTGCAGCTTCCGGTCGTTGAACACGACCAGCCCATAATTAGCCACCAGCAGGAACGGGCTGGGTGGGTCGTACTGGAAGCGCATCTTGCCCGGCCGTTCCAGCCACACCACGCCCTCGGAGATCCCGCCATTTGGCGCGACCTGCAGGAAACGGGCCTTCAGGGTGCGCAAGCCGGTGAGATAGGCCTCGATGCGCCCGATATCTGCCCGGTCCCGATCCGTCAGAGCCAACGCGGCCTTGGCCGGCAGAGAATGAAATCCGGCCGCGAGCACAACAGCCGAGGCAAGCAGGGTTCTACGGTTCATACTCGTCATGTGGCGCGGTGGGCGCCGAATTGCAAAGTGACTATTCCGCCGCGACCGGGGCCAAGGCGGGCCGGGCGTTCACCTGCTCCCACAATTCGGGCGCCAGTTCTTCCGGCCGGTCGGGGAAGAACAGCGCGCAGGCCATGGTGATAAGCGCGAAACCAGCCAGCACCAGCAGCATCGTGGTCAGATTGCCGGTGTGTTCGTACAGCATGGCGATGAGCGGAGCCGCCGCTGCGGACCCGAGAAAGCCGACGAAGAAGCGCACGGAGTACATCCGCGCCCGCAACGCAGGGGAGATATATCGGGCGGTCATGGTTTCGTTCACGGTCACCTGGCCGAACAGCGCCGCCGCCACCAGGCCGGCGACGGGCACCACGACCCAACCCTGGACATAGGACAGCGCGAAAAGCGCGGGGGCGAGCAGCAACGCCAACGGCAAAAAGGCACGTTTCAGCGTGGTCCGGTCGATCAGCCGTCCGACGGTCAATTGCGTCAGCGCGCCACAGATGGTGGCCAGGAAGGCGGCCAACCCGGCCAGCGGGACCAGGGAGGAATCCCCGGCCAACCGCTCCGCCATCAGCTTGGGCAGCAACAGGGTGAACGCGTTGAACACCAGGCCGGACACCGCGGCGATGGTCAAAAGCACGATCACGGCCCGGCGCACCACGGCGGGCGGAATGGTCGGAAATGGCTTCGCCCCTCGGCGGATCTCCGCGGTATGCAGTTTCATCCGGCTCCACGCGATCCCGAGGCCAAGACAGGCGATCCCCGGCACGATGAAGGCCAGACGCCAGCCCCCCTGCACGGCCAGGAAAGCCGTCATCATCGGTGCCGTGGCCACACCGATATTGCCGAACACTCCGTTCATTCCGACGGTCTTGCCAACCCTCTCGCCGGCGGCTTCCACCAGCATCGCGGTGCCGATCGGGTGGTAGATCGAGGCAAAGACACCGACCGAGCCGAGTGCCAACATCAACGCCAGAGACGTATCGGAAAGACCGGCCGCCACCATGGACGCGCCGGCACCCAGGAAAAACGCCGTCATCAGCGTCTTGCGGCCGAATTTATGCGCCAGCCAGCCCTGCGGCAGCGACAGCAGCCCGTAAAGCACGAAACCGCCGGTGGCGAGTTGCAGGATCGGGCCATAATCGGCCCCGAACGGCCCCCCTGGCACCGCCATTGTCAGCACCGCGGTCGGTAAGATCAGCAGGCAGTAATGCGTGATCAGATGCGCGGAGTTGATGAAGGCGATCTGGCGGGTGGCTGGGGTCATGGAGCATGTCCTGCGATCGAGGCAGAAATCATACCCCTTCAGCCCGCGCGAGGCCAAGGATTGCCGCGGAAACCGAAGGAAATGCGCGGGAACCCGCGCGCTTCGCCCGCCGTCCTTTAAATATATCTCCCTGTTTTCAATTATTTAGCGTATTAACGGGGTGGCGAGGCAGAACCCCCGGGCGCGCTTACTTGCCCAAAGCTGCCCTTTCCGCTAGATCGCCCGCTGCGCTGGCACCCCTGGAGGCCGGCGTTTTGTCATTTGCAGGAGCGAACCATGGCCAATCGTGTAGCTATCGAGGCCGAGGCACGTCCGCGAGCCGGTAAGGGGGCGGCGCGGGCCACTCGGAGGGAAGGCAGGGTGCCTGCCGTCATTTACGGAGCCAAGCAGGCGCCGACGCTGATTTCGTTGGAGCCGAAGGCGGTTTTGAAGGAATTGCATCGTGGCGGCTGGCAGTCCCGGCTCTATGAAATCAACGTGGGCGGCGATCTGACCCGCGCACTGATCCGCGACGTGCAGTACCACCCCGTCACCGACCAGCCCGAGCATGTCGACTTTCAGCGCCTGGCGTCTGGCGAAATGATCCGCGTGACGGTGCCGGTGCATTTCGACAATGAACTGGCCAGTCCCGGCCTGAAGCGTGGCGCGGTGCTGAACGTGGTGCGCCATACCGTGGAAGTGTCCGCCGATCCGGACAGCATTCCCGAACGCTTCAATGCGGACCTGACCGGGCTCGATTTCAACGACACCGTGCGTTGGAGCAACCTGACGGGGACCGAGGGCACGCGCCCGGCGATCACCGATCGTGACTTCGTCATCGCCACCGTGGCGCCGCCGGCGAAGATCGTCGATGTCGCGCCGGCCGAAGGTGCTGTAGCTCCCGTTGCGGCGGCCAAGGCGGCTCCCAAGAAGAAGTAATCTTCGGGCAGGCCGGTTACTCGCCATGCTGCTGTGGGTCGGCCTCGGCAATCCGGAGCCGGGGATGGCGCGCCAGCGGCACAATATCGGCTTCATGACCATCGACGTGATTGCGCACCGCCACGGGTTCAGCCCGTGGCGGCAGCGTTTCAAGGGCCTAGTGGCCGAGGGTACGGTCGGCGGAGAGAAGGTGCTGGCGTTGAAGCCGCTGACCTACATGAACCTGTCCGGCGAGGCGGTTCAGGCAGCGGCGTCGTTTTTCAAGATTGCACCGGACCAGATCACCGCGTTCCACGACGAACTCGATCTCACTCCTGGCAAGGTGCGGGTAAAGCGCGGCGGCGGGGCGGCCGGGCATAACGGCCTGCGCAGCATGGACCGGATGCTAGGCACGCCGGATTACTGGCGGGTGCGCCTGGGTATCGGCCATCCCGGCGACAAGGATCGGGTAACCGGCCACGTGCTGGGCGATTTCGCCAAGGCAGATCGCGATTGGCTGATCGCGCTGTTGGACGGCGTGGCCGAGGCGGCGCCTCTGTTGGCCGGCGGCAAGCCGGAAGAGTTCATGACCAAGGTTGCACTGCTTACACAGGACGCGAAATAGATGGGTTTCAATTGCGGCATCGTCGGCCTGCCGAATGTCGGTAAATCAACACTTTTCAATGCCTTGACGGCCACCGCCGCGGCGCAGGCGGCGAATTACCCGTTCTGCACGATCGAGCCGAACACCGGGCGCGTCGGCGTGCCGGATCCGCGCCTGGCCGCATTGGCGGAGATCGGCAAGTCGGTCCGGGTCGTGCCCACCAGCCTGGAATTCGTCGACATTGCCGGCCTGGTGCGCGGGGCCTCCAAGGGCGAGGGCCTGGGCAACCAGTTCCTGGCCAATATCCGGGAAGTGGACGCGATCATCCACGTGCTGCGCTGCTTCGAGGACGGGGATGTGACCCATGTGGAGGGCAGCGTCGACCCGATCCGCGATGCGGAGACGGTCGAGACCGAACTGATGCTGTCGGACCTGGAAAGCCTGGAGAAGCGGCTGCTGGCGGCGCAGAAGAAGGCGCGCGGCGGCGACAAGGAAAGCGTGGCCGCGGTGGAGCTGATGGAGCCGATCGTGACCGCCCTGCAGGAAGGCCGGCCGGCACGGACCGCGATTCCGAAGGGCGAGGAGGAAGCGGTGCGGCGCTTGCAGCTGCTGACGTCCAAGCCGGTGCTGTATGTCTGCAATGTCGAGGAAAACGCCGCCGCCGAGGGCAACGCGTTCTCTGCCCGGGTAATGGAACGTGCGACGGCCGAAGGCGCGCGCGCAGTGATCGTATCCGCAGCGATCGAGGCGGAAGTGAGCCAACTGCCCGAGGAAGAGCGTGCGGAGTTCCTGGAGGGGCTGGGGCTGCACGACAGCGGCCTCGATCGGGTCATCCGCGCCGGCTATGACCTGCTGGGCCTGATCACCTATTTCACCGTCGGGCCAAAGGAGACCCGCGCTTGGACCATCGTGCGCGGCACCAAGGCACCGCAGGCCGCCGCAGTGATCCACAATGATTTCGAGCGCGGCTTCATCGCCTGCGAGACCATCGCCTATGACGATTACGTGGCGCTGCGAGGCGAGGGCGGCGCCAAGGACGCCGGCAAAATGCGCATCGAAGGCAAGGAATACGTGGTGAAGGACGGGGACGTTTTATTGTTCCGTTTCAACGTCTAAGCTTATCGCATTATTGGGAATTGAGGGGCGTCAACTGGCTCGTGAACGCGGGGCGACCGGCAGCCATACGTTTTTAGGCTGGCATTTTTCCCTGATTGCGCGCATATAGCGACTTCGGCGCTTTTTATGGGCCAACCGCGGCTCGCTATCGATGTCCTAGCTTTCCAGCCTGTGCATCCGGTTCACCCGTCTTAGCAAAAAGTGATACGGCCCGCACGTCGCGGGCCGCCGGCATTCATAGGAGATACACGATGTCCGTAGGCACCGTGAAGTGGTTCAATGCGCAAAAGGGTTATGGTTTCATCCAGCCCGATGATGGCTCCAAGGATGTGTTCGTACACATCTCTGCCGTCGAGCGTTCCGGCATGTCCCTGACCGAAGGTCAGAAGGTCAGCTACGATATCGAGCGTGGCCAGCAGGGCAAGACCTCCGCAGTCAATCTGCAGTCCGCCTGAAGACGGGCCCGGACTGAAGGGTTA
>CAINEA010000602.1 GCA_903847525.1 uncultured Acetobacteraceae bacterium
CGATTGGCGTAGCTGGGCCGAGCCACCTGGGCAGTTACGAATGATCAACCATTATCGGTCTTTTCCCGTTGCTGTTCCTGGTCGGTCGCGCACCGGAAATAACGTAATGAAACTCGTAACGGCCGGCAAGCAAGTTCTACCCCGCGAGCTTGTCCCCGAAGCGCTCCATCACCGCCCGCCGCCGCACCTTCAGCGTCGGCGTCATCAACCCGTTCTCCTGCGTGAAGGCCTCCACCAGCGTATGCCGCCGCACCCGCTCCGTCACCGACAGCCGGGCATTCACCCGCGCCACCGCGTGGCCGACAGCTTCCGCATCGAAGCCGTCCGCCGCCACCAACAGCGCGGAAAGCGCCGGCTTGCCATCCCCCAGAACCACCGCCTGGGCAATCTCGGGTTCGCCGACCAGCATCCCCTCCACCCGCGCGGGCGCCACGTTGTCGCCGCCTGACAGAACGATCATGTCCTTCTTGCGGTCGGTGATGCGCAAATATCCGTCTGCCTCCAGCACGCCGATATCGCCGGTATGCAGCCAGCCATCCTGGATCGCGGCCGCCGTCGCCTCCGGCTGGCCCCAATACCCGGCCATCACCAGGTCGCCGTGCACCAGGATTTCGCCGTCCTCCGCGATCCGCAATTCCACGCCTTCCAGCAGCGGTCCCACCGTGTCGATCCGGATGGCCTGCGGCGGGTTGGCGGAGATCACCGGGCCAGCCTCGGTCTGGCCATAGCCTTGCAGAACCCGCAGGCCCAAGGCGAGATAGAAGCGCCCCACCTCCGGCTCCAGCCGCGCACCGCCGGACATGATCCCTTTCAGCCGGCCGCCGAACCGGTCGCGGACCTTTTGCCGCACCATCCGGTCCAGGATCGGGTCGATCGCCCAGTCCAGCGGCGACAGCCGGCGCCGGTCAATGCGTTTCAGGCCGATTTCCAGGGCCCGATGGAACAATTGCTGGCGCCAGGCGGGGCCGCGCGCGAGTTGGGACTGCACCCGGCCACGGATCACCTCGAGGATCCGGGGAACCACCGTCATCACGGTCGGGCGGACGCTGACCATGTCCGCGGCCAGATGCTCCACGCCCCGGCTATAGACGATCTCGGCGCCGATGCTCGGCAGGAAATACTGCCCGACCGTGTGCTCGTAGCTGTGCGACAGCGGCAGGAACGACAGGTAGATATCGTCGCCGATCGGTAACTCGCGCAGCAATTCGAAGGCGCCGGCGCAGTTGGACAGGATGGCGGCATGCGGCAGCATCACCCCCTTCGGCACGCCGCCGGTGCCCGAGGTATAGATCAGGCAGGCCAGCGACCCCCCGGCGATCTCATCGGCCTCGGCGGCCAGAGCGTCCAAAGAAGCCTCCCCGCCGATGATCTCGGCCCATTCGGGGCTGTCCATCGTCAGCAGCAGATCCAGCCCATCCGCGATCCCCGCGGCCTTGACCAGCGCCGCGTGGTGGTCCGCCTGGCCCGCGATGGCCGCGCGGGCACCGCAATCGCGCAGCACATGGGCGTGGTCGTCGATCGTGTTGGTGGTGTAGGTCGGCACCGGAATGGCCCGTATGGCCATCAGCGCGACTTCGGCAATCACGTAATCCGGCCGGTTGTCCGCCACGATCACCACGCGGTCCCCGGCGGAAATGCCCATTTCCCGAAACCGCTTGGCCGCGGAGGCAGCATAACGGCCGAATTCCCCCCAGGTGACGGAGTGCCAGGCCCCATCCCGGTGATGGCGCAACATCCGCCTATTCGGCCAGGCCCGGGCCAGCGCCAGCATCATGGCCGCCAGATTTGGAAAACGCGGATATTCCTGCACCTGAAACCCGTCCCTGTTCCTGCTGGCCGCCATTCGTTGTTGGCAACCCTTTGACCTCTGCCCTGCGTAGCCTACATGAAGAGGATCATCATAGGACGTGCCCGCAATGCGCCACCATTCGGCAAACACCGCTTCCGGTCCTGCCCACACCTCCTCCACGGGCCCCGCCCTCCCGGCCTGGGACCTGACCGATCTGTATCCGGGCGCGGAAAGTTCGGAACTGGAAGCCGATTTCACCGCGGCGGACGCCGGATCGCGCAAATTCGAAGCGGCCTATGCGGGCAAGCTGGAGAAGATTTCCGGCCATGGCTTGGCAAAGGCGATCGCGGAGTATGAGGCGATCGAGGAAATCCTCGGCCGGATCATGTCGTACGGCTCTCTGCTGTTCGCCGGCGACAGCACGGACCCGAAGATCGGCAAATTCTACCAGAACGCCAGCGAACGCGTCACCGCCATCAGCAGCCACCTGATCTTCTTCACGCTCGAACTGAACCGCCTGGAAGACGCCGCGATCGAGGCAAAGCTTGCCGATCCCGACCTCGCCCGCTGGCGCCCTTGGCTGCGCGACCTGCGCGTGTTCCGCTCGCACCAGCTCGCCGATGAGCTGGAAAAGCTGCTGCACGAAAAGGAGGTCACCGGCCGTTCCGCCTGGTGCCGTCTGTTCGATGAGACGATCGCCGGCATGCGGGTGCACATCGGCACCGAGGAACTCACCGTCAGCGCCGCGCTGAACAAGCTGTCCGATTCCGACCGCGCCGTTCGCGAAGCCGCCGGCAAGGCCATCGGCAAGGCCTTCAACGACAATCTCCGCCTCTTCTCCCTGGTGACCAACACCCTGGCGAAGGACAAGGAGATCATCGACACCTGGCGCCACTACCCAACGCCAGGCAGCTACCGCAACCGGTCCAACATGGTCGAGGACGAGGTGGTGGACGCACTGGTCTCGGCCGTTCGCGCCGACTACCCGCGCCTGTCGCATCGCTACTACAAAATGAAGGCGAAATGGCTGGGCCTGGACAGGTTGCAGCATTGGGACCGCAACGCGCCGCTGCCCGATGACGCCGACCGCATCATCCCCTGGGACGAGGCGAAGCAGCGCGTCTTGTCCGCCTACGGCGCCTTCAGCCCCGAACTGGCCGCGGTCGGAAAGCAATTCTTCGACAAGCCCTGGATCGACGCGGCCCCCACCCCCGGCAAATCCGGCGGCGCCTTCGCGCATCCCACCGTGCCCTCCGTGCATCCGTATTTGCTGCTGAACTATCACGGCCGCACACGCGACGTGATGACCCTGGCGCATGAACTCGGCCATGGCGTGCACCAGGTGCTCGCCGGCCCGCAGGGCTATTTGCAGTCCGGCACGCCGCTGACCCTGGCGGAAACCGCCAGCGTGTTCGGCGAAATGCTCACCTTCCGCGCCCTGCTGGACGCGGAAACCGATCCGCGCCGCAAGCAGATCATGCTCGCCTCCAAGGTGGAGGACATGCTGAACACCGTGGTGCGCCAAACCGCGTTCTACACCTTCGAACAGCGCCTGCATGACGAACGCCGCAACGGCGAGGTCCTGCCCGAACGCATCGGCGAAATCTGGCTCGGCGTGCAGACCGAAAGCCTGGGGCCGGTATTTGAGTTCACGCCGGAATACAGCGTCTACTGGTCCTATATTCCGCATTTCGTCCACTCGCCGTTCTATGTCTACGCCTATGCCTTCGGCGATTGCCTGGTGAACGCGCTGTACTCGGTGTTCCAGGACGGTCATCCCGGCTTTCAGCAGAAATATCTGGACATGCTGAAGGCGGGCGGCGTGAAGCGGCACAAGGAACTGCTGGCCCCCTTCGGCCTCAACGCCGCGGATCCCGCGTTCTGGACGCGCGGGCTGAACATCATCTCCGGCTTCATCGACGAGTTGGAAGCCACGACGTAATGGCTGACAACAGCAATCTGTTCGGCGAAATCCGCCGCTTCGCCCGCACGTCCGGCGCCGTCGGCGGCATCGCCGCCCGCGTGGCCGGGGAGCGAATGTTCGGCATCAAGACCGACCGCGCCAGCCACGCCGAAGATTTGAAAACCATTCTGGGCGGGCTGAAGGGCCCGCTGATGAAGGTGGCGCAATTCCTCTCCACCGTGCCGGACGCCCTGCCGGCCGAATCCGCTGCCGAGTTGTCGCAGCTGCAGGCCAATGCGCCGGCCATGGGCTGGAATTTCGTCCGCCGGCGCATGAGCAGCGAACTCGGTCCGAACTGGCAGAGCCGGTTCGCGAACTTCAGCCACGAAGCCGCCGCCGCGGCGAGCCTCGGCCAAGTACATCGGGCCATCTTGCCCGATGGCAGGGAGGTCGCCTGCAAGCTGCAATATCCGGACATGCCCAGCACGGTGGAAGCCGATTTGCGGCAATTGAAACTGGCGATGGCGGTCTATCACCGCATGGACAATGCCATCCATCAGGACGAGATCTACAAGGAACTGACCGAGCGCCTGCGCGAAGAACTCGACTACACGCGCGAGGCCGCGCAAATGCGGCTCTATGACCTGATGCTGCACAACGAACCGAACGTGCACGTGCCGACACCGGTACCGGAATTCTGCACCAACCGTTTGCTGACGATGACCTGGCTCGACGGAAGGCCGCTGATGCAGCGCCTGGAGGAAGATCCTCCGCAGGAAGAACGAAACCAGATCGCCGAGGCGCTGTTCCGGGCCTGGTACGTGCCATTCTATCGCTATGGCGTGATCCATGGCGATCCGCATCTGGGCAATTACCAGGTGCGCGCAGATGGCTCGGTCAACCTGCTCGATTTCGGCGCCATTCGCGTATTTCCACCGCGCTTCGTGCGCGGCGTGATCGACCTGTTCGAGGCGGTGCGCGACAACGACCCGGCCAAATCCCATCACGCTTACGAAACATGGGGTTTCTCCAATCTGGGCGACGAGCAGATGGAGGTGCTGAACCTATGGGCGAAGTTCCTCTATGAACCGCTGACCCAGGACCGTGTCCGCCGCATCCAGGAAGACGACGATCCGCAATTCGGTCGTGCGGTGGCGGAAAAGGTTCATGCCGGATTGAAACGAACCGGTGGAGTAAAGCCCCCCCGCGAATTCGTTCTGATGGACCGTTCGGCCATCGGTCTCGGCGGCGTGTTCCTGCGCCTGCGTGCGGAACTCAATTGGTCGAAGCTGTTCCACGAACTGATCGCCGACTTCGACACCGAAACCCTCGCCGCCCGCCAGGCTGCGGCACTGGCCGAGGCCGGAGTTCCGGCGGCAAGTTAAGGCCAGGGGCTCTGCCCCTGGACCCCGCTAAGGGCAAGCCCTTAGAACCCGTTACTGGTTTGGGATGACAAGGAGGGCTTACTCGGACCTTGCAA
>CAINEA010000603.1 GCA_903847525.1 uncultured Acetobacteraceae bacterium
CCTGAAGGCACGATCCTGACGATGGTGCGCGGCCTGGTGGGACCGGACTGCAAGATCGTCACCACCTACGATCTGCACGCCAATGTCGCCCCGGCGGACATCGACACCATCGACGCCTATATCGGCTACCGCACCAACCCGCACATGGACATGCGCGAACGCGGCGCCGAGGCGGCGCAGATGATGCGAAAGCTGTTCACCGGCATCCGCACCCATATCGCCCATGTGCGCCTGCCGATCGTGCCGCCAACGGTAACGATGCTGACCGGCAAGGACGCCAACGACCGGCCCTACGGCGAACTGATCGATCTCGGCCAGCAGCGCATGCGCGAACCGCCCTATGCCGGGCGCGTGCTGAACGTCTCGGTCATGGGCGGCTTCGCCTATGCCGACACGTCCTTCAACGGCCTGACCGCGGTGGTAACCGCCACCGACCCGCAAGCCGCCCAGGCCCTGGCGCGGGAGATCGCCGAAGCCGGCTGGGCCCGGCGAGATCGTTTCAGCCCAAAACTTACCTCCCTCGAAGACGCCGTACGCCTGGCCAAAGCGACCGAGGACCCGTCTCGTCCGGCGCTGATCTTCGCCGACGTCGCCGACAATCCCGGCGGCGGCGGGCGCGGCAACACGATGCACATCCTGAACGCCTTCCTGAAAGCCGGTGTGCGCGATGCCATCGTCGGCGTGATCACCGATCCCGCACTGGCGGCCCAAGCCCATGCCCTGGGCGGGGGCGCGGCCTTCGTCGCCCGCTTCAACCGCGACGGCGGCGACGTATTCTCCCAACCATTCTACGCCCCCGCCACCATCCGCGCCCTGCACCCCGGCCAGGTGCTGGCGCGGCGCGGCATCTTCGCCGGCGGATCAATCGACCTCGGCCTGTCCTGCGCCCTGCAGATCGGCGGCATTACGGTCGTGGTGATATCCCAGCGCATCCAATGCGCCGACCCCGCCTTCCTCGAAAGCTTCGGCCTCGATATCGGCGCCGCCCGCGTGGTGGTGGTGAAATCGCGCGGCCATTTCCGCGGCGGCTTTGACGAATTCTTTCGGCATGAGCAGGTAATCGAGGTGGATGCCCCCGGCCTTACCAGCCCGATCCTGTCCCGCTTCGACTGGCAACACATGCCCCGCCCGGTGATCCCCATCGACCCAACCGCCGTCTGGAACCCCGCATGAAACTAACCGATCTGCCAACGCCGTGCCTGGTGCTGGACCGGGAAAAGCTCCTGCGCAACATTAAGACCATGGCCGATGCCCTGGCGCGCCATGGCGTGCCGCTGCGCCCGCATATGAAGACGGCAAAGTCGATCGACGTGGCTCGCCTGGTGCTGTCTGGTCAGCCTGAAAGCATTACCGTCTCCACCCTGGCCGAAGCGGAGTATTTCAGCGCGCACGGCATTACCGATATTCTCTACGCCGTCGGGATCACCCCACGGAAGCTGGACGATATCGCCACGATGAACGCCGGCACCGCCAAGGTGATGGTGATTACCGATGATATCGATACCGCGGGGATCATCTCGGCTCATCCTCGGCCGCCGCGCTGCCTGATCGAGATCGACACAGGCGAAGCCCGCGGCGGCGTCGGACCGGAAGACGGCACCCTGCTGGAGATCGCCGCCAAACTCGGCCCGAACCTGGCCGGCGTCATGACCCATGCCGGCCACAGCTATGCCGGCCGCACCCCCGCCGAAATGACCGCCATCGCCGAGACTGAACGGGCCGGCGCCGTACGCGCAGCGGCACGACTGCGCCAGGCCGGGCATGACTGCGCCATCGTCTCGATCGGTAGTTCACCGACCGCCATCCATGCCGCATCTCTGGAAGGCGTCACGGAAGTACGCGCCGGCGTCTACATGTTCGGCGACCTGTTCCAGGCGGAGATCGGCACCCACGGTCTCGATGATATCGCGGTAACGGTGCTGACCAGCGTGATCGGCCGCCGCCCCGGCCGCCTGCTGGTGGATGCCGGCGGCATGGCCCTGTCCAAGGACCGCAGCACCGAGGCCGCGCCGAAGGATTACGGCTTCGGCCTGATGCTGGACCTGGACGGCACGCCCCGGCACGGTGACGCCATCGTCCGTCGCGCCTACCAGGAACATGGGCTGATCGACCTCGATCCCGCCCATCCGGTCGACCTTCCGATCGGCGGCCTGGTGCGCATCGCGCCGAACCACACCTGCATGACCGCGGCGGCGCACGATCGTTACTACGTGATCGACGGCGGCGACGAAGTCGTCGCAATGTGGCCGCGCGTGAACGGCTGGTAGCAAGGCTGGGGCTTTGCCCCAATCCCCAGGAGGGCTCCGCCCCTCCACCCCGCAAGGGAACGCGTTCCCTTGACCCTGATACATTGGTTTCTTGGGAAGAGGGCCGTGACGTAGCCCGACAACGGCTTCGGCGGTTCGGCCCTCTTCCCAAGAAACCAGTTCATGGGGTTGAGGGGGCGAGTCCCCTCACAGGTGCAGGGCAGCGCCCTGCCGGGGTCTGGGGCAGAGCCCCAGCCTTGCCTCAGATCA
>CAINEA010000604.1 GCA_903847525.1 uncultured Acetobacteraceae bacterium
CCTTCTGGAACTGCACCGCATTACGAGCCATGGTCAACCTCATGAAACTAAACGGAATACTAGCTTAATAGCCGATGCTTCGTGGCTGAGGAAAGCACGTAATCAGGAAAACATTTGAAATTGCCCGTGACACGGGCAACGACGTTCTGGTCCAACTGAAGGCGAACAAGTCCAAACTGTTCGACGCAGTCTGTATCGTTGCCGACAGCACCAACCCCGCTGACACCACGATGTCGCGCCACAACGGCCGGTCTCGCGCAGAGGACCGCACCGTCGAAATCTTTCACGCAGGCCATGCCTTGGCCGCGACCGAGTGGCATCCCTACGTCAAGACAATCATCCGCGTCACACGGCGCACCTTGCTGCGCTCGGCCGCAACCGGCCTGTGGGCCGAACGCGGGGAAATTGCCTTCTACGTCTCGGCCGCGACAGATCTCCCGGCAACCGCATGGGCCGCCGCCATCCGCGGGCATTGGGGCATCGAGAACCGCAACCATTATGTTCGCGACGTGTCCTTCGACGAGGACAAAAGTCGCATTCGCGATAACCCCGGCATCATGGCACGCGCCCGCAGCTTCGCTCTCAGCATCATGCGCAAAAACGGAGTCACCAACGTGACAAAGGCACTCTGGAACGGAGCACTCAACCTCGATCACATCCTCACATACAACTCAATTTGATCAGCGTTGAACAGCCCTGCGAAATCAGCGGGATTTCCAAAAGGACGTTGACATGCTCCGGTCAATAAGATACGAAACGTATTTTAGAATAGATACGATGGAATCGTCCACTCATACGCATCGACCAATAAAGGAGTTCGTATCATTTCTATAATTTACACTGCACTTGCCCAACCATTGCTAGATTACATTAGCTTGATCAAGGCCAGTACGACGACGACTTCTAGTAGCCTCGATATTAATCTCACTTTATCCGCTGATTTTTATGGCGATCAACCGAGAATTATAACGGCCAATTATGGATTTGACGGCTACATAAGTGTAGCCGGCCTGCAAGGTACCGGCGCGGATGCGCAGGCGGCTGCTTACCAATACGGGGTCGCCTGGGAGTTGATTGATCCGGCATTGGGCGCCTCGCCCCGAGCATATTATTCCGCCACGGGCGCTTCCGCATTTCAGTCTACTTACGGGTTTGCCGCGTCGCAGCTGGACACGATCCCGGTTGTCTTTAGTCACCCCGTTCTAGGCGACACATTAAATCCTCAGGATTTCCGGATTTTGCTCAATACCGGAGAGATTGTCACACCAATTACTTCTAGTTTTTCACCGAATTCTGAATTTAATGAGAGACAGACTGTCGTTCTCTCTGGCGACTGGGGCAACCGCATTCTTCCGGGCGAGAGTGGGTCTCGCTATCCAGTTAGTGTCACCGTTGTTGATGATGGATCGCCCCTTCAGCTGGTGACGAGCGCCGGGCTTGTATCCGCGGTCGGGCTAACCGTAGAAAGCCTCAATCCATATGTTGCAGGAAATGGCCCCAGAATTCTGGCGGCTAAATTGAATGCTTATTCCGACCTGGGTGAGGGGAACCCAGGCTGGCTCGCCAGTTCGACAGCAAATAGCGGCTCCGATCTCTACGGCGAGCAGGCTAAGTATCGCCTGCGAATTTATACGAGCGCCGGATTTTCGTCCGATGGAATTTCCAGTATCCTACCAACCGATTTTTCAAGATTCTTCCAGTTGTTAGCTAAAGACGATCGCGGTAGCGACGTACTGATAACTCAGTCTGGCGTTGATTATAATATAGGCGGATTTGGAAGTGTCCGCGTTGTAGGCCTTGCTGATACAGGTCTATTTCAGAGTTCATATGATATTTCATACGTAGAAGATCACGACAATCAATATGACATCATCCTGAGCGGAGACTTGGCGGCTGTCGAGCGCCTACAGTCAATCCGGATGCCGTCAGGTGAGGGCTATTCGCCCGTATACAATCCCGGCGGGCCCGGCAATGATCCCGGCAACAATCCACCTGTGCCGTTCACCGTCGCCAGTTCTGACCAGACCATAGAAATTACCAATGACTTTCAGCATTCATCTTTTGTTTCCTACATTGAAATTGACGGGCCAGTTGCCAGAGATGCCGTATCCGGACAACCGATTGGTACATTGATGGGGCTTGCTGTGCATGACAGCAGTACTAATCATGATATCTATGAGTATGTTGATCCAACAGGAAGAAGATTCTACACCTCCTTTAAAGTAAGCCCGCTGATTTCGGCCCAGGGCAACGATGCGACTAAATTAAGCCCGCTGATTAACGGCACGGCCGACTACGACAGCGGCGGCTCGGGCGCCGAGGCTTCGGCCCAGGGCAACGACGCGACCGGGGATTCGGCCCAGGGCGACGACGGGGCCGGCGCTTCGGGGGCGGGCGGCGACGGGGCCGACGCACTGCTCGCGAGCCTGACGGACACGATCGAGGGGTTAGGCGCCAACGATCTCAAAGCAAGCGGCGGGTTAGGGACAACTGCGGCGGCGCCGAGTTCCGACGGCACTGTGACATCTTATACTAGTGGTGCACCTGGCGCATACAACATCACGATCACCTTCAATGGCACGTGGACGTCAAGCTTGCAGGGCGTGGTCAAGGCCGCAGCCGACCGGCTGAGCCGCCTGATCATCGGCGATGTGCCAGACGTGCAGGTGAATGGCAAGATCATCGATGATATCAATATATCTGCAGAATTGAAGGCGATCGACGGCGTCGGCGGCTTGCTCGGCCAGGCCGAACCGACTGCGCTGCGAAGCGGCTCATATCTTCCGGCAACGGCGACGATGCAGTTCGATTCGGCCGACGCGCAGATCTATTACGATCATGGTTTGTTCGACGAGATTGTCACTCACGAAATGCTTCACTGCGTCGGCTTTGCTAGCATTTGGGGCAATCTCGGCCTCACACAAGGTCCCAGTTTTATCGGGCCAAGCGCTGTGGCGGAGTATAACAAGCTTGTGGATGAGTATGCCGCGGCGCATGGAGGCAGCACCACTCTTTCCAACGGTATCACCCTGGTGAAAGGGTCTGTCCCACTGGAGACGAGCGGTGGCTCAGATACCGCTGATTCGCACTGGTCAGAGGCTGTGTTCAAGAACGATCTGATGACCGGCTATATCAACTTGGCGATCAGCGGAAGCACGGCGCCTGCTGACCCTTTGAGCATGATGACTGCAGCCTCGCTTCGTGATCTCGGCTATGCCATCTCGTCTGCCCCGCAAGTCGACGCCTATATCCTCACCTGATTTGTAATTGCTCGAGGGCTACCTCTTCGGCTATACCGGGACTCATCGATAATCCGGATTTTCTCCTTGCCGACCGGGCCTGAGGGGATTCTGTTGGATCCATGATCCGCCCCGGCTTCCTTGACAGCGCATCCCGTCGCGACCTGATCGATCTGGCCCGCGATGGCTCGATCCCACACCGTCTCGCACAACGGGCGAACGCGCTGGTCCTGCTTGACGATAGAATGACCTGCGCGACGGTCGCGAAGGTGCTGTTTCTCGACACTGACCTTCCCCCGGATAAGTGGACACGGTTACGACCTACGCGGCCGCTGCGATTTGTTCGCATTCGATGGGTGAGTGATATCCGATCGCCGAGTGAAGACGCTTGCGATTGTAGAAACCCTCGATGAACCTGAAGATCACGCCCTGTGCCTCTCGGGGTGTTTCGAACACGGCACCGTTGTCCAATTCAGTGTTCATGCTGCCGAAAAAGCTTTCCATAGGCGCGTTGTCCCAGCAATTTCCCTTTCGGCTCATCGAGCATCGGATCGCGTTTTTGTCCAGCAATCGTTGATAGTTGTGTGCGGCATATGTAACCGGGGCAAAACCCCGGGCGGTCGCGTAATCAGGTGGAGGAGGCTGCGGCGGCCTGAAGCGGTCAGACGTGGCCGAAATCGACCTCGACGATGCCCCGGCTGAGCTGCGCGAAAGGGATCAGGGATGGCTGGGCATAGCCCCAGGGGTTGCCCAGCTGCACATAAGCGGTACCGCCGACGGACTTCACGCCCTCGAACATATAGGCGTGATTGCCGACCAGGCCGAACGGCAGAGTTCCCGCGGAATAAGTGTCCATCACGATCAGATCTCCCGCCGCCGCGTGCTGCGTGAGGGCGTTGAGGCTC
>CAINEA010000605.1 GCA_903847525.1 uncultured Acetobacteraceae bacterium
ACCGACCGCCGCCGCGCCAAGCAGAAGGCGTGGAACGAGGCGAACGGCATCACGCCGCAGAGCATTAAGAAGCAGATCGGCCAGGTGATGCAATCGGTGTTCGAGCAGGATTATGTGACCGTGGCGCCGATCCAGGACGAGGCGGGGCTGCAATTCGTCGGCAAGGACCTGAAATCCTCGATCGCGGAGCTGGAAAAGCGCATGCGCGGCGCGGCGGCCGATTTGGAATTCGAGGAAGCCGCGCGCCTGCGCGACGAGATCCGCCGGTTGGAAGCCCTCGACCTTGGGTTGGAACCGCCGCCGGCCGCCAGCGCGACGCAGCGGCCGCGCCGCGACCGCACGCCGGAACCGATGGGTCCGGGCGGGGGAGGCTACGATCCCGCCAAGCGCCGCGGCAGCCCGAAACGTCGGCGTGGCCCCTAGGCCACAACGAGGCCCGACCGGCGAAGTCCTTGAGGCCCGGGCCATCCGGGACTACAGCAGGCCGCCACCCAGATCGCCCCACCCGGCCACGACCCTGAAAGCCCGCATTGCATGGAACATGTCCGTATCGCCAGCGCCGCCCGCAAGCTGCGGCACGTGTTCCTGCGCGACCTGATACTGCCCGCCAGGATCGGCGTGCACGCACACGAGCACGACGCCCCCCAGCGGGTGCGGGTGAACGTGGACCTGGGGGTCGAAGACCTAGGCGCCAGCGGGATCTCCCGCCCCGGCGTTGGCCGCGACCGCCTGTCGCGCGTGGTTGACTACGAAGCGGTCGCCAATACCGTGCGGGAAATTATCGCCACCGGGCACGTGATGCTGGTGGAAACCTTGGCCGAGCGGATCGCCGAAGCCTGCCTGACCGATCCCCGTGTGGAACTCGCCCGAATACGCGTCGAAAAGCTTGATGTTTTCGCAGATGCGGCGTCAGCCGGAGTCGAGATAGAACGAAACCGACAGGATTTGTCCACTCTCGCCAAAGGTTGACCAGCACTTACAAGCACATGGCGCAATGTGTTAATAAAATGACAACGATCCACCCTACAATGTAGACAAATCAGCCACTTAGCCTTCTGCCCGCCTTTTGGGCAAACCCGTTAAGACCCAGGGATTCCGTGGCCTTGAACCGCTTCCCCGCCACTCCGCCCACAGACTTATCCCCAGGATCCGTGGATTGAATCCACCCTTTTCCAACCCCTGCCAGGCCTCCGTCTTGAACAGCGAGCAAACCCCGCCAGAACCGCATCCGATGGGCTCCGTCCCGCCAAATGGGACACCCAAAGGCGTGTCCGTGATCGAGGCGGCACTGCTCACCATGCCCACCAGCCCCGGCGTCTACCGCATGCTCGATGCCAAGGGCGACGCGCTTTATGTCGGCAAGGCCCGTTCGCTCAAGAAACGCGTCGCGAACTACGCCCAGATCATGCGCCTGCCCGAGCGCCTGCGCCGAATGGTCTCCGAAACCGTCACCATGGAGATCGTCACCACCCATACCGAGGCCGAGGCCCTGCTGCTCGAGGCCAACCTTATCAAGCGCCTGAAGCCGCGCTTCAACATCGTGCTGCGCGACGACAAATCCTATCCATGGCTGATGCTGACGGAGGACCACCCCTTTCCGCAGATCACCAAGCATCGCGGTGCGCATACCCGCAAAGGCAGCTACTGGGGGCCCTTCGCCTCCGCCTGGGCGGTCA
>CAINEA010000606.1 GCA_903847525.1 uncultured Acetobacteraceae bacterium
AGATTGGGAATCGGCCGGCGGCAACGACATGGGAAGCTTGACTCATGCCGCAACTCGCGTGTCAACCGTCGATCAGCGATCGACTACCTGGGCAGTTACAGGGAATCAAAGTCTCCGACGACGAGATGGCATCCTTGAACGTCACACCCGCTTCGTTCCACGGTGAGTGGAACTACACCATCTCCCCAAGGCGGCCAGACCGGTGATGTGGTTATTCGGGCTCAGGCCCTAACCTTGGGGATGGGGATCAACGGAGTCGGACTCGGCTCGCGCTCGACCCGACCGAGCTGTAGATTTGCCGACCGAGGTTCCGGTAGGTCAGACTGGGTTTCTGTCCGACAGGAGAAATTATGACCGACGATCTGGCCGCTATAGAGGCTGTCCTGCAAACGTATTTCGACGGGCTGCACGAGGGGAACGTGCAGAAACTGGGTGCAGCATTCCACGAGACTGCTGACCTGCGGAGCGTTGCCCCCGACGGCAGCCTCGCGGTGCTTTCCCGCACGGCTTGGTTCGAAGCGGTTCAATCCCGTCCCTCGGCGAAAAGCCGGGATCTTCCACGTCATGACCGGATCGTGGCAATCGACCGTTCGGGCCCATTGACAGCCTTCGCGAAGGTACAGTGCGCCATTCCGCCGCGCTATTTCACCGACTATCTGACGCTCGCGCGGCTGAACGCAGGTTGGAAGATTGTCGGAAAGACGTTCCACACCGATACCCACTGACATCGACCCGACGCTGCTAGCCACACCGATGGTGCCGCGTCCCGTCGCGGCACGACGCGCTATCAGCGCCGTGTTCTGGACGAGCGGGTTCGGCATGGGAGTCTGGGCGTCGCAGTTGCCTCGCGTGAAGGCGATATTCTTACTGACCGATTCCGGCCTTGCTGTGATCGTACTGTGCTTCGCCATCGGCGCCATACTGACGATGCCGATCACCGGAGCCTTGACCTCGCGGTTTGGAAGCGTGCGGACCGTAGTAGCCACGGGCCTTGCCAGCGCCGTTTCCCTCGTGCTGCTAGGCGCTGCGGGGAGCTATTCCTGGCTGCTGGCGGCGACGCTACTGACGGGTATGGCCATTGGTGGTCTCGATGTCGCCATGAACACCCAGGCGACCGTGATCGAGGGTGTCTGGGGCAGGCCTATCATGTCCGGCGTTCACGGCTGGTTCAGCCTCGGCGGCCTTGCCGGGGCTGCTGCGGGTGGCGCACTCACTGAAGCGTCTGCGTCCTTTCAGGCCGTGATTTCCATGGCTGCGGCGCTGAATTTGATCTCCATACTGGGCGGGGCAAGTTGGCTAGGCGTCGCGCGTACACCCACCAGTTGGTCGGGTTTCGCCTGGCCGAGACGGGAGGTGTTGGGCATTGGCCTCCTGTGCCTCCTGGCCTTTTTGTTGGAAGGCGCGGTGTTTGATTGGACCGCGGTCTACATGCACGACGTTGCCGGTTCATCGCTCGGCGCCGCGTCGGCCGGTTTCGGAGGGTTTTCACTGAGTATGGCCGCGGGCCGCTTCGCCGGCGATGCTTTCACCCGCAGAATCGGCCCAATGTACGTCGTCGCCTACGGCGCCGGCCTGACGGCCGGCGGAATTGCACTCGCCTGCGCCATTCCCAATCCGACCGTAGTAACAGTCGGACTTACGCTTGCCGGGCTTGGACAGGCCAATATCGTACCTGTGCTGTTTAGTGCGGCAGGGCGCCTACCGGGTATCCCTTCGGGTGCCGGCGTCGCGATGGCGGCGACAATGGGCTATGGTGCCTTTGTGGTCGGGCCTCCTGCGATTGGTCTGCTAGCAGACGCGATCGGATTGCGCCTGGCCCTGCTTGTGCTCGTCGGCTGCGCCCTGGCAATCGCCGCCTGCGCCCGCGCTGCGGAGCAGCGACCGGTACACATCCATCGCTGAACGTTGGTGGAGCCCATAACGAGGCAGCGGGACGCCATCGCCCCCAGAGAGTGTTGGATCCCGGTTGCTTTCCCTGCTCCAGTAACTCACCAGATAAATTTTCTCCGCGCCAATTCGGACTGCCCGGAACCCCAGGAATAGCCTAGGTTTTTTCGCATACCTTGAGGGTGCCAGGGGTGCAACGAACGCCATTTTTGCTCCTAGCAGCGTGTCGGACTTAACGCGACGCGGAAACGTCCGGTAGAATCGGAGCGCCGCTTCGCTTTCTCCCAGTCCGAACATCCCGCGCATGCCCAACTTCCGCCCCATCGACCGTGATACCGACTTTCTGC
>CAINEA010000607.1 GCA_903847525.1 uncultured Acetobacteraceae bacterium
AGCGGTCGGGCAGGCGGATGAAGCCGTAGCGCGGGCTCATCCACAGCACCAGTTCCTCCGACAGCCGCGAGACGTGGGTCATGACGAGCGCGGCCGAGGCGCAGAATTCGATGGCGAAGTCGCGGTCCGACACCGCGTCCAGCGAATTTGCCGTCGGCCGGTCGAAACCCAGACGGCGGCTGGTCATGTCCCGGTCGATCGGAAAGCTGGTGCCGGCAAGTGCTGCCGACCCCAGCGGGTTCTCGTTCAGCCGCACCCGGCAATCGGCGAGCCTGCCGCGGTCGCGGTTCAGCATTTCCACATAGGCCAGCAGATGGTGCCCGAAGGTCACCGGCTGGGCGGTCTGCAGATGGGTGAAGCCGGGCATCGGATCGGATGCATGCGCCTGCGCCTGCTCGGCCAGGCAGCGCATCAGATCCTCGATCTGCGCGGTGATGCCGTCGATGCAGTCGCGCACCCAGAGGCGGAAATCGGTCGCCACCTGGTCGTTGCGGCTGCGCGCGGTGTGCAGCCGCTTGCCGGCCTCGCCGATGCGGTCGGTCAGCCGCGCCTCGATGTTCATATGGATGTCTTCGAGCGCCTGCTCGAAGGGGAACGTACCCGCCTCGATCTCTGCCGCGATCCCCTCCAGCCCGGCCCGGATGGCGGCCTCGTCCTCGGCACCGATCAGGCCGATATGCGCGAGCATGGCGGCATGTGCCAGCGAGCCGCGAATATCCTGCCGCCAGAGCTTGCGGTCGAAGCCGATCGAGGCATTTATCTCCTGCATGATCACCGAAGGACCCGCGGCGAAGCGCCCGCCCCATTGGACGTTGGCCGCCTCGTTGCGCCGGTCGTCCTGGGGAAGCGGGTCCGGTGTGTCGTTCAATTCAGTCGTCTTTCCAGGCAAGGGTATCGTGGCATGTTGATCTCACGCCGGCGCATCGTCGCAACCGGCATTGCGGGCGGGACCCTAGCGTTGGGGCTGCCCGCGCGCAAACCTTTCGCGGCCGATCGCCTGCCCGAACTCGCCACTGTGCTCGAGCCCACGGACCCGCCCGTCGCCCCGCCGGCGATCACCTTCCTGGACAAGAACGGCACGCCGCACCAGCTGGCGGAGTTCCTGGGGCACGGTATGGTGATCAATCTCTGGGCCACCTGGTGCGTGCCCTGCGTGGCGGAATTACCGGCGCTTGCCAAGTTGGCCCGCATTCTGGCGCCGGACGACATCGCCGTCATGCCGCTGTCGTCCGACCGGGGCGGATTGTCCAAGGTGCAGGCCTTCTTCGACGACCGGGGCATCTCCGGTCTGCCGATCCTGCTGGATCCCAAGGGCGCGGCCGGACAGGCCTGGGGCGCCAAGGGCATCCCGACCACGCTGATCATCGACCGGCTCGGCCGCGAACGGGCGCGGGCGGAAGGCGCGGCCGATTGGGCGGCGCCGGCGGCGGCGGCGTTGATCCGCAAACTGGTGGCGTAGCGCGGCCCCATGCGTTCATCGCGCCCATGCTGATCGCGTTCGCCGGCCTGGCCGGCACCGGCAAGACGACCCTGGCGCGGGCGCTGGCACAACAGCTGCGCGCGACCTACCTGCGCATCGACACGATCGAGCAGGCGCTGCGCGATTCCGCAACGCTCGCCGCGGAGGTCGGGCCGGCCGGCTACCTGGTCGCCTACGCCCTCGCCGAGGCCAATTTGCGGCTCGGCCGGATCGTCATCGCGGACTCCGTCAATCCGCTGCGGATTACCCGCGATTCCTGGCGCCGCAGCGCGGCGACTGCCGCCGCGCCGATCGCCGAGGTCGAGATCATCTGCTCCGACCCCGCCGAGCACCGCAGGCGCGTCGAGACCCGGACCGTGGACATCGAGGGCCTCGCCGCCCCGAACTGGCAGAAAGTGATCGAGCGGGACTACGAACCCTGGGATCGTCCGCACATCGTCATCGATACCGCGGGGCGGACCCCGGCGGAGTCGCTGGTGGAACTGACAAGCCTGTTGCCAGCGGTCAGGGCCAATTAGGCCGCCTCGGTCACCTGCACCACGCCCAGCAGCCGGGCCTGGAGTGCCGTATCCTCCTCCAGCGCCCGCGCGCTGCCCTCGTAGGCTACCTGGCCATTCACCAGCACATAGGCGCGATCCACCAGCGGCAGCACCGTTTCGGCGTGGTGCTCCACGATCACCATCGCCACCTTGCCGCGCAGGCGAACCAGCGCGTCCATCACCTCCTTGACGATGGCGGGTGCGAGGCCCTCGAACGGTTCGTCCAGCAGGATCAGCCGGGCCGGCACCATCAGGGCGCGGGCGATGGCGAGCATCTGGCGTTCGCCGCCCGACAGGCTCTCGGCCTTGGAGCGCTGCAGGATGCGCAGCTTGGGGAAAATGGCGAAAATCTCCTCCAACGTGGCCCCGCCCGGCCGCTGCGCGATGCGCAGATTGTCCAGCGTCGTCAGGTTCGGGAACAAACGCCGCCCCTCCGGCACCAGGGAAATGCCGGCCTGGTTGATCTCGTAGCTCTTGGCGTTGGTGATGTCCTTGCCGTCCAGCGTCAGGCTGCCGCCGCTGACCCGCACGGTGCCGGTGATGGCGCGCAGCGTGGTGGTCTTGCCGACGCCGTTGCGGCCAAGCAGCGCCACCGCCTCGCCCTCATGCACCGTCAGCGACAGGCCTTCGAGCCCGATGCTCCCCGCATCGCCCGCGCTGAGGCTTTCCAGCACCAGTACCGGCCTGCCCGCGGCATGCTGGCGGGCCTCGGCGTCCGACGGCGCCGGCGGGGTGATGATGCGCTCGGTGCCGAGATAGGCGGCGATCACGTCCGGATTGCCCGCTACCTCGGCCGGCCTGCCGTCCGCGATCACGCGGCCCTGGTGCAGCACGGTGATCCGGTCCGACAGCGCCAGCACGCGGTCGATATCGTGCTCGATCAGCAGCACCGCATGGGTCTCGGCCAGTTGCCGGATCAGCGCGCTGACCACCACCCGGTCCGCCTCGGCAAGTCCGGCCAGCGGCTCGTCGAGCAGCAGCAGCTTGGCGTCGGTTGCCAGGGAGATGGCGATCTCCAGCAGCCGCTGCTCGCCGTGCGAGAGGTTGGCACAAGGTTCTGCCGCTCGGTCCTGCAGTCCCACGGCGGCCAGCAGCGACCAGGCGCGGGCATTCAGGTCCTCATACTCATAGGCATCGCGCCACAACCCATGGCTGCGTTTGTCCTGTGCCTGAACGGCGACCCGTACATTCTCGAACGCCGTCAGGGTGCGGAACACGCTGAGGATCTGGAACGAGCGCGATAGCCCGAGGCGGATACGCCGGTGGATCGGCAGATGGGTGATGTCATGGCCATCGAACTCGATCCGGCCGGAATCGGGCCGGTGAATGCCGGTCATCATGTTGAAGAACGTGGTCTTGCCGGCCCCGTTCGGGCCGATCAGGCTGTGCAGCCGGAACGGATAGACCTCCAGATTGATGTCCGCCGCGACCACCAGGGAACCGAAGCGCTTCTGCAGGCCGGTCACGGTCAGCACCGGCTTGCCTGCCTGCAAATGGGCGCCGCCGCCGCGGAACGGCTCGATCACCGCCGGGCGCGGTGGAATGCCGCGCCGGGTCAGGGTCCAGTCGTCCCGCCCGATCAGCCGAAAGAACAGTCCCTGGATGCCCTCCGGCGAGGCCAAGGCGAACACGATCACGATCGGGGCGAAGATCAGCCACCAGCTTTCGGTGATCGCGGACAGCCGGTCTTCCAGCAGGATGAAGGCGATGGCGCCCCAGAGCGGCCCCATGAAATGATGCACGCCACCCAGCACGGTCATCAGCAGGCTGTCGCCGGCATGCTGCCAGCTGAGATTGTCGGCATATGCGCCGTTCAACATCAGCGCCAGGAGCCCGCCGGCATAGCCGACGATGCCGCCCATCAGCACGAAGGCGACGAACTTCACCCAGAACGGGTCGTAGCCCAGGCTCTGAACGCGCTGCTCGTTGTCGCGCAGCGCCTGCAGCACGCGGCCGAACGGCGCATGCGCGATGCGCCACAGCAGATACATCGCGCCCGCCACGGTCACCACGGTGAAGGCGTGGAACACCCACACATTGGCCAGCCAGGTCCGGTGCACGCCCTGCAACCCGTTCTCGCCACCGGTAACGTCGGTCCACTTGAACGCGATCTCGAAGGCGATCTGGGAAAACGCCAGCGTCAGCAAGGAGAAATACAGCCCGCGACGGCGCAGGATGATCAGCGCGATGATCGCCGCCAGCACCAGCGAGAACACGACCGAGAAAATCAGCGCGACGATCTCGTTGCCGACGAAACGCAGCATCGCGATCGCCACGGCATAGCTGGCGCAGCCGAAGAACACCGATGCGCCGAACGGCACCAGCCCGGTATAGCCCACCAGCAGGTTCACCCCGGCGCCGTACAGCATGTAGATCGCGATCTGCGTGATCAGCGAAATCGGCGCGCCGATTCCCTGCCAGACCGCCGTCAGGGCGGCCAGTACAAGAACGATCAGCAGGATGGGTTGGCGCATCACTCGAACCGCTCCCAGCGCTCACCCAGCAGCCCGCGCGGACGCAGCAGCAGCATCAGCGCCATGAACAGGTACATCACCGCACCCGAGGCCTCCGGGAAGATCTGGATCGTCAGCGCGATCACCACGCCGACCAGCAGCCCGGCGATCACCGCTCCGGGGAACGACCCCAGGCCGCCGATCGCCACCCCGACGAACGCCGGCATGATCGCGTTGGTGGCCATGGCCG
>CAINEA010000608.1 GCA_903847525.1 uncultured Acetobacteraceae bacterium
CGCGGCGCGGCCGATGGTCTGGATCAGTGACGTGGCCGAGCGCAGGAAGCCCTCCTTGTCAGCGTCCAGGATCGCCACCAGCTCGCATTCGGGAATATCCAGGCCCTCGCGCAGCAGATTGATGCCGATCAGCACGTCGAACACGCCCAGACGCAGGTCGCGGATGATCTCGATGCGCTCCAGCGTGTCGATGTCCGAGTGCAGATAGCGCACGCGCACGCCGTTCTCGGTCAAATAGTCGGTCAGGTCCTCGGCCATGCGCTTGGTCAGCGTCGTCACCAGCACGCGCCCGCCGCGGGCCGCCACCAGGCGGCATTCGGCCAGCAGATCGTCGACCTGCCGCTCCACCGGGCGGATCTCGGTGACAGGGTCGATCAGGCCGGTCGGGCGGATCACTTGCTCCGCGAAGGTGCCCCCGGTGCGCTCCATCTCCCACGGCCCGGGGGTCGCGCTGACGAACACCGTCTGCGGGCGGAAGCGCTCCCATTCCTCGAACTTCAGCGGCCGGTTGTCGATGCAGGACGGCAGGCGGAAGCCGAAATCGGACAGCACGGATTTGCGGTTGAAGTCGCCCTTGTACATGCCGCCGATCTGCGGCACCGTCACATGGCTCTCATCCACCACCAGCAGGGCATTTTCCGGCAGATATTCGAACAGTGTCGGCGGCGGCTCCCCGGGATTGCGGCCGGACAGATAGCGCGAATAGTTCTCGATCCCTTTGCAGGCCCCCGTGGTCTCCATCATCTCGATGTCGAAGTTGGTGCGCTGGGTCAGGCGCTCGATCTCCAGCAGCTTGCCCTGAGTGGTGAGTTCCGCAACGCGTTCCTTCAGTTCGGCCTTTATCTCGATGATCGCCTGCGCCAGCGTCGGGCGCGGCGTCACGTAATGGCTGTTGGCGTAAACCGTGATGCTTTCCAGCGCGGCGGTCTTTTCCCCAGTCAGCGGGTCGAATTCATGGATCGCCTCGATCTCGTCGCCGAACAGCGACACGCGCCAGGCGCGGTCCTCGTAATGGCTCGGGTAGATATCGACGATCTCGCCGCGCAGCCGGAAGCTGCCACGGACGAAGGCGACGTCGTTGCGCCGATACTGCAGATCCACCAGGCCCTTGGCCAGCTTGTCGCGGTCGATCGCCCCGCCGACCTCCAGCTTCACCACCATCTTGGCATATGTCTCGACCGAGCCGATGCCGTAGATGCAGGAGACCGAGGCGACGATGATCACGTCGTTGCGTTCCAGCAGCGCTTGGGTGGCGGCGTGGCGCATCCGGTCGATCTGATCGTTGATCTGGGCGTCCTTCTCTATGTACGTATCGGTCCGCGGTACATAGGCTTCGGGCTGGTAGTAGTCGTAGTAGCTGACGAAATACTCCACGGCGTTGTCGGGGAAGAAGGATTTCATCTCCGCATAGAGCTGCGCGGCGAGGGTCTTGTTCGGCGCCAGCACCAAAGCGGGCTTTTGCACCGCCTCGATCACCTTCGCCATGGTGAAGGTCTTGCCGGAGCCGGTGACGCCGAGCAGCACCTGGTCGATCTCGCCCTGGTTCACGCCGGCGACGAGTTCGCGGATCGCCGTCGGCTGGTCGCCGGCGGGCTCGTAATCGGACACGACCTTCAGCCGGTTGGTGACCGGCCTGACCGGCTGGCGTATGGGCATAAACAACCCGCCAGGCGGCAGGTCGGCGGGGCGGATCAGCGTTTGCGACATAAGCGGGTTCCTCGGGTCCCCAGAGATGGTGCCGCGGCCGGCGTCGCGCCAGCCCGGAATCGCAGGCAGCTTGGCACACCAACCCGGCCGAACGCACGTCCCGAAATCGTCTCGTGCCGCGTGTCGCGCGACAAAATCCCATGCGGTGAGGCGGCATTCCCTGCGCGCGGTTCAACCTGCCATCGCATCCTTCGGATGTGCTATCTCACACTCGTCTCACGCCGTATGTGGCGCGACAAAGTCCCATATAACGAGACGGCCAACCGGGTGTCGCTGAACGCCGATAGCCATGATACAGTCATTCCTAATAACGGTAAACGTCAATATAACCATCTAATCCCAGCGCGGCCGGCAGCAGCCACCGCCTTTCAGTGACGCACGGCTTGCCCGCCCTGCGGCTTCGCCCGCAAACTCTCTGCACAGTCGGGAAGGCGCCGCGAAACGGCGGCGCCCCCGCCAATGGAGGGAAACCCATGGAACTCAAAGGCACCGTCGCCCTGGTAACCGGCGGCAATGGCGGCCTCGGCCAGCGCATCTGCCACGCACTGGCTAAGGAAGGCGTCCACATCGCCGTCATGTACGCCGCCAGCAAGGACCAGGCGGAGGCCGTGGCGCAGGAACTCGCCAGCACCTACCAGGTCAACGCCGCCGCCTTCGGCTGCGACATCACCAGCCCCACGGCCATCGCCGCGCTGGTCCAGGCGGTGACGCAGC
>CAINEA010000609.1 GCA_903847525.1 uncultured Acetobacteraceae bacterium
GCAGCACCAGGATAACACCGGTCCCGCGTCGCTTGCTGGCGCGAACCGATCACCCCCGGGGAACCTGGGCAGTTACATTTAATGTTCTGCCTTAGCGGCAGCGGGCCATTTCAGGCCTGCATGGGGACGATTTCGCACAGCACCCCCGCCTATGGTTCTTTTTCGTCCAGACGGTGCCTGACGGGACCGCCAATGCTGGCGATGCCGACCCACCTGCCTCCGCCGGCCACGGCATCGATGCCGTCGATGGACTGAGAGGTGATGAACAGGGGGCTCATCGAGTCCTCGACCCGGAGTTTCAAGCCGTTGCTCCAGCCGCGCGACAACAACCGGACCGGTGCGGATCGTTCAGAACGGGACTGGACTGCATTCTTTCGCGGTGATGACGGCAAGCCGGTAGAGGCGCGCCGCCGCGATACCCATTTCCGGCACGGCAGCCGCGATGTGGCGCAGCCCAGGGGTGGCGGACAGGAACTGGTCGGTCACCTTCTGCGCCAACAGGTCCGCGCCCATCGTTTCCAGCGCCGCGCGGGAGATGTGGCGCAGCAACACCCAGCAGACGGCGGGGCCCGGGCGCAGGCCGAACAGTTCGGCGACTTCGCGGACGGCGCCGAGGCCGCGTAATCCGACCACGATGCCGTCCCACGACGCATGTGGGGTCAGCGCGACCGCGGAAGCCGCCTGCAGGCCGGCGTTGCGGCCGATGCGTCGCGCGCGCTCCATTAACGGTGATGCCACGCGATTGGCCAGGATCGCACGCAGTTCGGAGAGCCCCGCGGCATTCTGCAGAGCCCGGTCGGCGGCTGTGGCGTCGGCTAGGTTGGGCGCGACGCGGGCGAGCCACGCGCGGCTTTGCGCGCGGGCCGGTTCCAGATCGCGGTCGGTGCCAGCGAGCAGCGCGCGCAGGCAGTCCACCTGGCGCAGGGAGCGCAGGCCGCGCAGTTCGCGGAACGCGGCATAGCCGACCAGCCCGAGACCGAACGCCTCGGCGGCGAGCACGACCATACCCAACGCCAGGGAAAGATCGAACTGGGCACGAACCAGGGCGAAGGTGGAAACCGTCAGCCAGGTCAGGAACAGCGCGAAACTGCCAAGCAGCGCGTAGCCAAGCGAGCCGATGCCGGGTCGAGGCGACGTAAAATCCGCTGGGTTCCAGCCGCTGTCGATGATGCCGTTGGCGCCAGGTAGCGGGTCCAACAGGATGGGGGCGTCCACCGATTGGGGCGCCGGCGTCGCCGTGTGTGAATCGTCGAGGAAGCGAGGGCCGTCGCTGCTCACAGCAAATCTCCGATGACGCTATCCAGGACTTCATCCAGACCGAGATGGGGAATGCCGAGCGTGCCGGAAGGGTCGATGCGCGGCGGGCGGAACACCGGCATGTCGAAAAAGCGATCCGACCAGAACGAGGCCGGCGGCGTGTTGGAGGGCACGCTGCCGGCGTAGAACGGCCGGCGCGTCTGCTCGCCGAGCACGACGCCGAGCACCACCTCCACATTGCGGCCGCCGAGCGGCGCGGTGCCGTCGATCGTGGACAGGATGGAGGCGGCGACGTGGTAGCTGACGGCGGTGCCGCTATCGGTGCTGCCAGCAGCCGGTTTTGCGAGAGTCTGCACGAGATTGCGCAGATTGTCCCGGCTCATTGCCGGCACATGGTCGGCCTTGGTGGCGACGAAGGCGATGCGCTCGATCGGCCGGGGGGCCACGACCCCGGACAGCACGGAGGCGGCGAGGTTGAGGGGAATGCCGACGAGCGGCGAGCCGCGCCGCGCGAGTTGGGCGCCGGCGAACTGGGCCCCCTGCCCCACATGCTCCGACAGCGATTGCCGGCGCTGGCGGCTCCAGAAGCCCCAGCCGTCACGCAGGCCGCGGGCGATGTCGGCGATCGCGTGGCCTGTATCCTCGAACGCGGCCTGGCCGGCATGCAGGCCGCCGAGCACGTCCACCAGCACGATCTGGCGGCTGAAGGAGCGGAAATAGCTGTCGAAGAAGGTGTCGCGAACCTCCCGCTTGTAGGCCTCGAAGCGGTCGGTCAGCAGCGCGGCGGCGCTGCCGGCGCGGGGAACCGCACGGGCCTGGGTATGCGGGAAGAACCACATATAGGGTGCGTCGCCGCGTGGCCCTGGGCACAGGAAACGGCCGGGCTGCAGGTAGCGCAGGCCCAGCCGGGCGCGGCAGGCCTGGATGGCGTCGCGATAGAGCCGGTGGCCGCGACGGATCGTGGCGTCGTCGGCCGGATCGTCGGCAGCCAGGACGTTGTCATGAAAATCGAGGAATTCCTGGGCCAACTCTCGCCTTGGCGGCTGGCGCAGGCGGGCGATGGTCTGGCGCGACCAGTCGGGAAAGGATTGCGCCAGCAGCGGCAGGTCGAGCAGCCATTCGCCAGGATAGTCCAGGATATCCAGCCGGATGCGGCGGTTGCCGGCCAGGCGTTGGCCCAGGCTGGAACGGCGCTCCAGTTCCAGTTCGATCGAGATTTCCGCGAGATCCTCGGTGCGCGGCGGCCAGGACGGCTGGTTCGCGCAAAGCTCCGCGAGTTTTTCGGCGAAATCGAAACGCGGCAGGGTCTGCACGCCGGCAGGCACCACGCGGACAGAACGCAGGCGGCTGCCGGAGGCGGCACTCAGCCGGCGGCTGATCAGCGGCAGGGTGTCACGCCCCTGACCAAGGGCGAGGAGGTTCTGGATCAGCGAGGTGATGAATACCGTTTTGCCAGCCCGGCTGAGGCCGGTGACGGCGAGGCGGATGCTGGCCTCGTTCAATTGATCGTCCAGCGCCGCGGTCGTGCCGCGCACGAGATTGCGCGCGCCGGTGACCGCCTGAACAATCAGGTCGCTTGGCATGGCCAGGTCCTAGCGAGCGATCCGGCGTCTGGCATGTACGGGATGCGCAGCGATCAGCGCACCCGACTGATCGTGTAGTCGGCAACGCCGAGCAGGGCGGCGCGGACCGGCGTATCGGAGAAAATCATCAGCGCCGCCTTGGCCGTGTTCACGAAGCCGAGCGCGCGGTCGAGCGTAACGCGGATCGCGCCGCAGCGGTCGATCAGCATCATCGCGTGCGCCAGATCGGCGTCGGTCTGTTCGGAGGCTTCGATCGTACGGGTCCAGAAGGCACGGTCCTCGGCAGTACCGGCCTGATAGGCGGTCAGCACGGGGAGCGTGATCTTGCCCTCGCGGAAATCGTCGCCGACGGTCTTGCCGAGGGTTTCCTGATCGGCGGCATAGTCCAGCGCGTCGTCCACCAGTTGGAAGGCGATGCCGAGGCTCATGCCATAATCGGCGAGCGCCTGTTCCTCGGCGCTGCCGCGCCCGGCCACGACCGCGCCGACCTGACAGGCGGCGCCGAACAATGCCGCGGTCTTGCCGCGCACGACATCCAAATAGCGTTCCTCGGTGGTGGCGAGGTCATGCTGTGTGGCGAGTTGCAGCACCTCGCCCTCCGCGATCGTCGCGGCAGCCTTGGAGAGAATGGCCAGGACCTCGAGCGAGCCGTCCTGGACCATTAGTTCGAAGGCGCGGGCGAACAGGAAGTCGCCGACCAGAACCGAGGCCTTGTTGCCGAACACGGCGTTGGCCGAGGCAAGGCCGCGGCGCAGGACGCTTTCGTCAACGACGTCATCGTGTAGCAGCGTGGCGGTGTGGATGAATTCGACGCAGGCCGCCAGCTTGACGTGCCGGCTGCCTTCGCCATAGCCGCACATGCGGGCAGTGGCGAGGGTAAGCAGCGGGCGCAGGCGCTTGCCGCCGGCGGCAACGATGTGCGCGGCGATCTGGGGGATCAGCGCCA
>CAINEA010000610.1 GCA_903847525.1 uncultured Acetobacteraceae bacterium
AAATGGGCGCAGAGAATGTCGATGTGGTACTGGTCGGTGCGGATTTCCGGGTAGCCCTTGCCCATCTCGGCGAAGCGCTCGTCCCAGTATGGCATGGTGTGGATGATGCCGTTGGATTTGGTCGCGGAGGTGAGGTGCTTCTTCGGCCGGGTCATGGCTAGGTCGAAGGCGAATTTCAGGATGCGATCGGTGCCCTTGCGGGTGAACACCGCCTGCTGGGTGACGAATTCGCGGTCGGTTCCCTCGAACATGCGCCCGCCGACGGAGGAGTATTCGCCCTCGGTGTTTTCGCGAACCACGTAGAAATCGATGTCTTCCTCGGTGCGGTTGGCGAGCGGGGTGCGCACGCCGGGCATCAGCTTGCAGGGGCGCAGGTTCACGTACTGGTCGAAGCCGCGGCGGATCGGGATCAGCAGGCCCCAGAGGGAGACGTGGTCGGGCACGCCGGGAAAGCCGACGGCGCCGAGCAGGATGCTGTCGGCCTCGGCCATGCGCTCCATGCCGTCGGCCGGCATCATGGCGCCGGTTTTCTTATAGGTCTCGCAGGACCAGTCGTACTCGTCGAGCTTGAGCGAGAAGCCGAAGCGGCGCTGGGCGGCATCGAGCACGCGCAGGGATTCGGGTACGGTTTCCTTGCCGATGCCGTCGCCGGGGATGACCGCGATGCGGTAGGTCTTGCTCATGTCCGTTCCTCCAAGGTTGGCGCCAAACTGCCGCCGGCCGGAATTTGATGCAAGCGGGCCGGGACGCAAGCCAGGGTGATTGTCAGGAGCGTGCGAGGGCGGCAGGATGCCGATTGGTATAAAAGAAGAACTTGGGAGTTTGCGGCATGGACGTCGGCTTGATGATGATCTTCTCCAGCTATGGCTGGGACAATATTACCGACCGGCAGGTATGGGACGAGGATTTGAAGTTGGCGATGCAGGCGCCGGGCCTGGGGTTCGACGCGCTGTGGTCGGCAGAGCATCATTTCTTCGATTATTCCTTCTGCCCCGATAACATCCAGCTGATGACCTACCTGACGGCGAAATGCCCGGACATCGATGTCGGCACCGCCGCGGTGATCCTGCCCTGGCATGATCCGCTGCGGGTGGCCGAGCAGGCGATCATGCTGGACATGCTGTCCAACGGGCGCTTCCGCTTCGGCATGGGCCGCGGCCTGGCGCGGCGCGAGTTCACCGCCTTCCGCGGCACGATGAACGAAAGCCGCGAGCGCTTCGACGAGGCGGCGGCGATGATCATCGAGGGACTGCGGACCGGGTTCGTGGAAGGCAACGGCAAGCACTACAAGCAGCCGCGCATCGAGCTGCGCCCGCGGCCGGAGCGCAGCTTCGACGGGCGCATCTATGCCGTCGCTTCCAGCGAGGACTCGGTGCACAGCTGCGCCAATCTGGGCGCGCATATGGTGATGTTCTCCGACCGTCCGTGGGAGATGCGGATGCCGTCGATCGAGCTGAACCGGAAGCTGCAACTGGAGAACCATGGCCGCCCCGCACCGACCATGATGATCACCGATTTCTGCATCTGCGCGCCAACGATGGAGAAGGCAGAGGAACTGGCGCTGAAGCACATGGGCAAGTTCGTCGAAAGCAATTTCCATCATTACGAATTACTGGGCGAGCACTTCAAGACGGTGAAGGGCTATGATGCCTATGCGCAAAAGGCTGAGATCGCCCGCAAAGGTGGGCTGGAAGGCGCCGTGGCAGGCTTCATGAAGGCGGCCATGTGGGGCACGCCGGACCGGGTGCTGCGCGAGCTGGAAGCAAGGCGGCAATTGGTTGGGGATTTCGAGTTGAATGCCTCGTTCCGGTTTGGCGGCATTGACTACGACGATGCGGAGACATCGTTGCACCTGTTCGGCAAGGAAGTGCTGCCGGTGCTGAAGAGCTGGGGGCCGACGACGGTGGCGAAGGCCGCCGAGTAGCCTCTGAGGGTTCCGTTCCAGGCGGCGGGCGTTGTCGGATCCTGCGGGGAGCACGATCCGATCATCGTTCAGCTGCGCCGGCGTTCCAGCAGCTCGAACAGCGCCATGCCGGCCAGCATGGCGGCGGCGAATGCCCAGCCCTTGGCGTTGCCGGCACCGACCAGGACCAGAGCCGGTCCCGGGCAAATTCCAGCGAGGCCCCAGCCGGTGCCGAAGAGCAGGCTGCCGAGAATCAGCCGGCGGTCCAGCCGGGTTCCGGCGGGCAACCGCATCGGCAGGCCCAGGAGCGATCGGGCACGGCGCTTCGCCAGGGTGAACAAGGCCAGGCCCATCGCGATCCCCCCGGCCATGACCAGAGCGAGCGAGGGATCCCAATTGCCGGCGAGATCGAGAAATCCGAGTACCTTGGCCGGGTTGGCCATGCCGGCGACGATCAGGCCGATGCCGAAGATCGGTCCGGCGAGGAAGGAAACCAGCAGAACCATTGGTTCAGCCTCCCAATAAATGGCGGGTGACGAAGACGGTGAGGAACCCCGCCGCCATGAAGCTGAGCACCGCCGCGAGCGAGCGGGGCGATAGGCGGGACAGGCCGCAGATACCGTGCCCGCTGGTGCAGCCGGCGCCGTAGCGCGTGCCGACACCGACCAGCAGCCCGGCCAGCACCAGGACCAGCCAGCCGGTATCGACCCGCGTTTCGGGCAGCGGCATGACGATCCGGTACATCGCGGGAGCAGCAAGCAAGCCGGCGAGGAACGCCACTCGCCAGCCGATCTCCCCGGTTTTGCGCTGTAGCAGGCCACCGGCGATGCCGCTGATACCGGCGATCCGGCCGGTGAGCAGCACCAGGATGCCTGCGGCCAGGCCGATCAGCGCACCGCCCAGGGCCGAAATGGCTGGGGTGAAGTGGAGCCAGTCGATGGTCATGGGGCCTCTCCTGGCGCGGGCGTGCAATACAAGCCGTAGAGCGTGTTCAGCAGGGCAAGGACCTTCGGGTCCGCCACGCTGTAGAAGATCCGCTTGCCGTCCCGGCGCGTGTTTACCAAGCCCTCGGACCGGAGCACACCCAATTGCTGTGACAGGGTCGGCTGGCGGATATCCAGTTCCGCCTCCAACCCGCTCACGGATTTTTCGCCCAGGGTGAGTTGGCACAGCAAGAGCAACCGGTCGGCATTGGCAAGGGCGCGCAGGAGGGCACTGACCGTTTGAGCGGCCTGGCGCATGCTTGACATGTCGAGCGAGGAGTTTGTGTCGTCCATGGCGCCATTCGATTTATTGGCAATCATTGTAACTGCCCAGGTTCCCCGGGGGTGATCGGTTCGCGCCAGCAAGCGACGCGGGACCGGTGTTATCCTGGTGCTGC
>CAINEA010000611.1 GCA_903847525.1 uncultured Acetobacteraceae bacterium
CTTCTGGATCAGATGGCTTAGCCACTAGATTCCTGGCGCCGGTCTCTCAAAGCTTGACGCGCACGACCCCTAACGTAGCGTTCGCGTTCTATTGGACCCAATCCACCATCGACGCCATGACGACACGGCTGTCGCTTGGCGACACCAAGGAGGCGGCGGCCACCTTCGCCTACAGAACGCTGGCCTTCCCGATGCTGACCGGGTCGTTCGTAACCGCCGCCGGGTTCGTGCCGATCGGCTTCGCCAGAAGTTCGGCCGGGGAATACACGTTTTCCATCTTCGCGGTGAACGCGATCGCGCTGATCCTGTCCTGGGTGGTGGCGGTGCTGTTCGCGCCGCTGCTGGGCGTGGTGCTGCTGAAGCCGACCCCGATCGGCAAGCCGGGACGGCTGATGAACGGGTTTCGCGCCTTCCTGCTGGGCGCGATGCGGATGAAGTGGATCACCATCGGCGTCACGCTGGCCTGCTTCGCGGCGTCCGTGCTGGCCCTGCCGCTGATCCCGCGCCAGTTCTTTCCGCCATCGGACCGGCCGGACCTGCTGGTCGATCTGCGGTTGCCGCAGAACGCCTCGATCTACGCGACCGAAACCGCCGCCGCCAAGCTGGACACGCTGCTGGCGCAGGACCCCGACGTCGACCATTGGAGCACCTATGTCGGGCGCGGCGCGATCCGCTTCTATCTGCCGCTGCCGGTGGAACTGGCCAACGATTTCTTCGCCCAGACGGTGCTGATCGCCAAGGACGTCGCGGCGCGCCAGCGGCTGGAGGTGAAGCTCGAAAAGCTGCTGGCCGAGCAGTTTCCGGGCGTGGTGGGCCGCGTCTCGCCGCTCGGCCTCGGGCCGCCGGTCGGCTGGCCGGTGCAATACCGCGTCAGCGGCCCCGACACCGCCGAGGTGCGCGACATCGCCATGCGCCTCGCCGGGGTGGTGGCGGACGATCCGCAGGCCAGGCGGGTCAATTTCGACTGGATCGAGCCGGCGCGTATGGTGCGGCTGAAGATCGACCAGGACCAGGCCAGGCTGCTCGGCCTGAGTTCCGCGGCGCTGGCCACGGTCATGAACACCGTGGTCACCGGCAGCTCGGTGACGCAGGTGCGCGACGGGATCTATTCCATCGACGTGGTGGCGCGCGCGACCGACGAACAGCGGCTGTCGCTGAGCACCCTGCGCACCCTGCAGATCCCGCTGCCGAACGGGCGCACGGTGCCGCTCAGCCAGATCGCGACCTTCGATTTCGATCAGGAGTTCCCGCTGATCTGGCGACGCAACCGCATCCCGACGCTGACCGTGCAGGCCGACGTGGCGCGCGGCGCGCTGCCCGAGGCGGTGGTGGCCCGGCTCGATGCCAAGGTGGCGGAGTTGCGCATGAAACTTCCTGCCGGCTACCGGATCGAAATCGGCGGCACGGTGGAGGAGAGCCAGAACTCGCAGGCCTCGGTGGTCGCGGTGATCCCGCTGATGCTGTTCCTGATGCTGACCTTCCTGATGGTGCAGTTGCAGAGCTTTAACCGGCTGTTCCTGGTGCTGAGCGTGGTGCCGATGGGCCTGATCGGCGTCGTCGGCGCCTTGCTGGCCTTCGGCCAACCGCTCGGCTTCGTCGCCATCCTCGGCATCCTGGCCCTGATCGGCATGATCGCGCGCAACGCGGTGATCCTGATCGACCAGGTGGAAACCGAACGAAGCCAGGGCATGGCGCCCTGGGACGCCGTCGTCGAAGCCGCAATCTCGCGCTTCCGCCCGATCATGCTCACCGCCGTATCCACCGTGCTCGGCATGATCCCCATCGCCATCACCATCTTCTGGGGACCCATGGCCTACGCCATCATGGGAGGACTGATGGTCGCAACCGTCCTGACACTGATCTTCCTGCCGGCAATGTACATCGCCTGGTTTCGTATCCGAGAACCGAAACGCTAAGCTGCGGCGCATATATCGAACGCCCAAGGCGTCAGCGGGACGAACGGTATCATCCTGGGATGCACAACCCCTATGCTAGACCATTCCGATCGCTAGATTAGTCTGACAATGATTTTCGGTTATGCTGGGAAAAGACGGTCGTCCCTACCTTGCAGCCACGCGAAGCAAAGCCAATGGAGCTCTCATGTCTGACCTGAATTCGGTGCTTGCTCACATTGATGGCGACGTTGATGGGGCGCTTGAACGCCTGTTCGAACTTCTCCGCATCCGTTCGATCTCGACCGATCCGGCCTACGCCGCCGATTGCCGCGCCTGTGCGGACTGGCACGTCGCCGACCTGCGCAGCATCGGCTTCGAGGCGAGCGCGCGCGAAACGCCCGGCCACCCGATCGTGGTCGCGCATGACCGCAGCGCGCCGGGCACGTCCGCGTTGTTTTACGGCCATTACGATGTTCAGCCCGTGGACCCGATCGAGCTTTGGGAAAAAGACCCGTTCGATCCGATGATCGAGACCCGTGCCGATGGATCGCGCGCCATCCGCGCCCGCGGCGCGTCCGACGACAAGGGCCAGGTGATGGTCTTCATCGAGGCATGCCGAGCCTGGAAGGCGGTTACCGGTAAGCTACCTATTCCCATATCGATCCTGATCGAGGGCGAGGAGGAATCGGGCGGGGTCAATTTGCCGCCGTTCCTGGCCGCGAACGCCGAAGAACTGCGCGCCGATATTGGCCTGATCTGCGACACCAATATGTGGGATCCCGCTACGCCGGCGATCCAGACCATGCTGCGCGGCCTGTGCGGCGAGGAGATTATCATCCACGCCGCCGATCGCGACCTTCACTCCGGCTTCTATGGCTCCGCCGCGGCCAACCCGAACCGCATCCTGGCCCGCATCCTGTCCGACCTGCACGATGCGGACGGCAGGGTCACGCTGCCGGGCTTCTATGACGGCGTGCCGGAACTACCGAACTCGCTGCGCACCGAATGGGACGCGTTGAATTTCGATGCGGCGGCCTTCCTCGGCGCGATCGGTCTGTCGGTACCCGCGGGTGAAAAGGGTCGCAGCGCGCTCGAAATGATCTGGTCGCGTCCGACCTGTGAGATCAACGGCATGGGGGGCGGCTACCAGGGGCCCGGCTTCAAGACCGTGATCCCGGCGATCGCGTCCGCGAAAGTGTCTTTCCGGCTGGTGTTCGACCAGGACCCGCACGCCATCCGCGAAAGCTTCCGTGCCTTCGTGCGCGCCCGCGTGCCCGCCGATTGCCGGGTGGAGTTCCTGGAGCATGGCGCCGGTCAGGCGATCCGTTTCCCGATCGAGGACGCCGCGTTCCGCAAGACGCGCGATGCGCTGACCGCCGAATGGGGCAAGCCGGCGGTGTTCATCGGCGGCGGCGGTTCAATACCGGTAACCTCGGAACTGAAGAAGGCGCTCGGCATGGACGTGGTGCTCGCCGGCTTCGCGCTGGAGGATGACCGCATTCACAGCCCCAACGAGAAATACGATCTGCACAGCTTCCAGAAGGGCGTCCGTTCCTGGGCGCGCATCCTCGACGCACTGGCACACTGATCCGGTCCGTTCGGCCCAAAATCACGCCCAAGAAGGAAGATCCCTTGAGTCAGGCCAGCGCAGAACCGGCAACGTCGATGCAGAAGATCCTCAATGCCGTCGAGCGGTTCGGCAACAAAGTGCCGCACCCGGTCGTGATCTTCGTCATCCTGATCGGCATCGTGATCGTGCTGTCGCAACTGCTTTACCTACTGGGAACCAGCGTTTCGTATCAGGTGGTCAACCTGGAAACCCATAAGGTCGATCACGCCACCGCCACGGTGCGGGGATTGCTGACCACCGACGGCATCCGCTTCATGTTCACCGGCATTGTCCAGAACTTGATGAATTTCAACGCCGTCGGCGTGATTATCGTGGCGATGGTGGGCGTCGGCGTGGCCGAGGAAGCCGGGCTGGTAAAGGCCCTGATCCGCAAGCTGGTGGCGGTGGCGCCGCCGAAGGCGCTGACCTACATCCTGGTGTTCGTCGGTATCGTCTCCTCCATTGCCGCGGATGCCGGCTATCTGGTGCTGATCCCGCTGGCGGGCGTCGCCTTTCTCAGCGTCGGACGCCATCCCGTGGCCGGGCTCGCGCTGGCCTTTGCAGCCGTCGCGGCGGCGTTCCTGGTAAACGTGCTGGTCACCCCGACCGATGGCATCCTGACCGAGATCACCAACGACGCCATCCATCTGGTCAACCCCGCCATTTCCATCGATCTCACCGCCAATGTCTGGTTCTCGATCGGCTCGGTGGTGATCCTGACGGTCCTGATCGCACTGGTCACCGAACGGATCGTCGAGCCGCGCCTGGGCGCCTACCACGGTGAAGGCGAGGAGGCCGAGGGCGGCGCGCTGACGGCTGAGGAATCCCGCGGATTGCGCCTGGCTCTATATGGCCTCCTTGGCGTCATTGCCTTCGTCCTGTTGCTGACGCTGCCGCCGGGGGCGCCGTTGCGCAATCCGGTGGATGGATCGATCCTCGGCGCCTCACCCTTCATGAACAGCCTTATTGTAACGATTACGCTGGTCTTCCTGTTCAGCGGCATCGGCTACGGCATCGGTGCGGGGACGATCAAGCAGGTCAACGATGTCGTGACCGCCATGTCCAAGGCGATCTCGAGCCTGGGCGGGCTTATTCTGCTGCTGCTGGTGATCGCGCAGTTCCTGGCCATCTTCGCCTGGACCAACATGGCGACGATCGCGGCCGTTTCGCTTGGCGACATGTTGGAGCATGCCAATCTCGGTTCCGGCGTATTGTTGGTCGGCTTCATCATCCTCAATTTCTTCGCCGACGTGATCCTGACCGGCGCCGTCGCCAAATGGGCTCTGTTTGCACCCATTTTCGTGCCGCTTATGATGCAGTTGCAGGTTCCGCCGGACGCCGTCCTCGCGGCCTACAGGGTTGGCGATTCGCCGATCAACGCGATCACGCCGCTCAATCCGTATTTCGCACTGATCGTCGTGTTCGTGCAGAAATACCAGAAGGACGCCGGTGTCGGCACGGTGATCGCGCTGATGCTGCCCTATGTCGCAGTTATGTGCGTGGTGTGGACACTTTTCTTCGTGGCCTGGTATCTCCTCGGCTTGCCCTGGGGGCTGTGACGGGCTCCGCGTCGCAGGCCGATCTCGCGTTCAAGTTGCCCGCGGCGGTGCCGCGGGCATGAGCGGCATCACGATCACCTTCGCGGTCATCGCGCTGATGGTGTTCCTGTTCATCACCAACTGGCTGCCGGTGGCCGTCGCCGCGCTCAGCGCCAGCCTGCTGCTCTACGCGACGGGCGTGCTGTCCGCCGATCAGGCGCTGGCCGGCTTCGGAGATCCCACGGTGCTGTTCATCGGCTCGCTTTTCGTAGTAAGCGCGAGCCTCGACGCGTCCGGCGTCACCGCCTGGGCGGGCCAGTTGCTGACCCGGCATGCCGGGCAAAGTGCCAATCGGATGCTGGTGCTGACCCTGCTTCTGTCGGCTGGCCTGGCCGCGCTGATCGGAGTCAGCGGCGCGGTTTCGGCATTGCTGCCGGTGGTCGTCCTGGCTGCCGTCAGGTCCGGGCGTTCGCCGTCCCGGCTGATGATGCCCCTGGCATTCGCCGCGCATGCGGGATCGATGCTGGTGCTGACCGGCAGCCTGGTAAACGTGCTCATTTCCAATGCGAAGCGGGATATCGGGCTGACGGGATTGCGTTTCTTCGACCTGACGGTGATCGGCCTTCCATTGCTTGCGGGTACCGTCGCGATCATCGTGCTGCTGAGCGAACGGCTGCTGCCCGAGCGGTCCGGGCGTGCGATCCCGGAAGATTTCAGCCGGCACTCGCGGACCCTGGCGGACCAGTACCGGCTGTTCGATGGATTGTTCCATCTCGAAATCACCGCGAAATCGTCGCTTGTCGGGTCATCGATCGCGGCGATCGAATTGGGCAACGAGCCGGAACTGAGCGTGATCGGCGTGCAGTTCTCACTGGACGATTTCGGTACGGGCTATTCATCCTTGCAATACCTCAAGCAACTGCCGCTGGATCAGCTCAAGATTGACCAGTCGTTCGTGCGCGACCTTGTCA
>CAINEA010000612.1 GCA_903847525.1 uncultured Acetobacteraceae bacterium
TAACTGGCCTGCCTACGCCAGACTCTCGACGGTCGCTTCGGCAGGCCAGTCAGCGGCCTCCTACACCACCACCGGGGACACGACCGGCCGGCATGCAACTTTGGCCTTGGCGCACCATGTTGCTTCTATTGATTATGCGGATGGAGGCAGCCGCCCTTAGTCTTGCGGCGAGACGAACTCAGTCAGTCACACCGGTGTTGTTCGGTCAAATGGCTCAAACGAAGCCACCTTCATTTGCACCTAATTAACCGGGTCTTAATCAGCGGGGGCGCAGGTTCAATGATCGCGACCAGCGTCGCTGTCAGACATGCCGATACCGGACAGCAGCGGTGATGCCTCGAACTCGCCAACCAGAAAGTCGATCATCTCGCGCACCTTCGCCGATAGCTGCCTGCGGGATGGATAGACCGCGTTGATCGGCAGCTGGGTCGGCTCGAATTCCTTCAGGATGATCCGTACGCGCCCGGTCTGGATTTCCTCGGTGAACAGCCAGACCGGGATGACCGCGATCCCCGCGCCATGGATCACGGCCTCACGTACCGCTTCGGAATTGTCGGCGCGAAACCGTCCGCGCACATCGACCTGGATGGGACCTTCGGGACCGCCGAAATGCCAGCGGTTCCCTGTCGCCAGGCGTGTATAGATGACGCAATCATGCGTACAGAGTTCGGTAGGCACGATCGGGGTCCCTCGGCGTTCTAGGTAGGTTGAGGATGCGACTGTCACACGCCGTGTCGTTCCGATGAGGCGGGCGATAAGGGTCGGGTCCACCAGATCGCCGATACGGATGGCGAGGTCGATCCCCTCTCCTACCAGGTCAACGAATGCGTCCGTCATTACCAGTTCGACCTCGACATCCGGAAAACGGGCCAGGAACACGGGAATGCGGGGCGCCACGTGCAGTCGGCCGAAGGCAACCGGCGTCCCCAGCCGAAGCAGCCCCGTCGCAGTGCCGCGCCTGCGGCCGACACTTCGTTCGGCCTCGGCCGCCGCCTCCAGCGCCCGGTTGGCAAGTTCGTAAAACTGGCGGCCGTCATCGGTCAGCGTCACGGCCCTGCTCGATCGGTTTAGCAGGCGAACACCAAGATGATCCTCCAGGGCCGCGACGGTACGGCTGACTGTGGGCTGCGTACTACCGGTCTGGCGGGCAATCTCGCTGAAGCCGCCGCCCGCATCGACGACCCGGGTAAACAATTTCATCGCCAAGAGAAGGTCCACGTATCCATCCATACATTTTTCGTATGCCCATCATCCGAACCGTAGGCGTTCCTAAAGCGAGACGTATAGGCCTACAGCAGCACACACCGGTCCCTCGAGGAAAAATCAGTATGATCCGCTTCTATTTCCATCCGACCCCCAATCCCGCCAAGGTCTCGCTGTTCCTGGAAGAAGCCGGCTTGCCCTACGAGACGGTGCCCGTCGACACCAGCAAGGGCGAGCAGCATTTACCCGCCTTCCGCGCCATCAATCCGAATGGCAAGGTGCCGGCGATCGTGGATACCGACGGCCCGGGTGGCAAAGAGGCGCGCGTTTTCGACTCCAGCGCCATCCTGCTCTATCTCGGCGACAAGACCGGAAAGTTCATAGGCGCGGCGGAGGACCGGCCGGAATTGCTTTCCTGGCTGTTCTTTATCGCCTCCGGTCTTGGCCCCTTCTCCGGCCAGTCGGTGCATTTTCAGTTCGCCGCGCCCGAAGGGCTTGACTACGCACGGAACCGCTACCGCCGTGAAGCGGAGCGGCACTACCAGGTGCTGGAAGA
>CAINEA010000613.1 GCA_903847525.1 uncultured Acetobacteraceae bacterium
CACCTTCGGCTCGCTCGGCGACCTCCATCCTGTCCTGGCCCTCGCGCTGGAGCTGCGCCGGCGCGGGCATCGCGTGGAAATCGCCACGTCCGCGTTTTACCAGGAGAAGATTGCGAGGGCCGGGCTCGGCTTCCGCGCCCTCCGGCCGGCCCTCACGGTCCCGGATGAACGCATGGTGCGCCGGGTCATGGACGGGCGCCGCGGCTCTGCCTATCTCCTGCGCGACCTGATGTTTCCCTCCGTCCGCGACATGCATGCCGACCTGTCACGGGTTGTCGCCGGCGCGGATTGCCTGGTGGCCAGCGAGCTCGTCTACGCGGCTCCCCTCATCGCCGCGCAGACCGGCCTGCCCTGGGTCTCGTACTCGCTCGCGCCGATTTCCCTGTTCTCCGTCTTCGATCCTTCCTTGCTGCCGGGACCGCCGGGAACACATCTGGTGCAATCGCTCGGGCCCGGGGCCAACCACCTGCTGCGCCTGGCCGCCAAGGCGGGCACCCACTCATGGTGGCAGCCAATCCGTGCTCTCCGCCGGGAACTTGGCCTGCCGCCGGGCGGCCATCCGCTGTTCGAGGGGAAATACTCGCCGCGCCTCGACCTCGCGCTCTTTTCGCCCGTCCTGCAGCCGCCGCAGGCCGACTGGCCCGCCCAGACCGTGCAGTGCGGTTTTCCCTTCCACGATGAAGTTGCACCGGCGGATGCCCTGCCTCCCGCCGTGAAGGAGTTTCTCGCCCGGGGCACTCCTCCCGTCGTGTTCACCCTCGGATCCTCAGCCGTGCACATAGCGGACGATTTTTACGTCCGCAGCGCCCAAGCCGCCCGACAGCTCGGCCGGCGGGCCCTGCTGCTCATGGGAAAAAACCTCCCGCCGCCGGATCTGCCGGATTCGATCCTCGCCTGGGACTATCTGCCCTATGCCCAAATTTTCCCGCACGCCGCCGCCATCGTGCATCAGGGCGGAGTCGGTACGACGGCCCAGGCGCTGCGCGCCGGGAAGCCCATGCTCATCATGCCCTATGCGCACGACCAGCCGGACAATGCCGCGCGCGTGACCCGCCTGGGCGTAGCGCGGACCATCGCGCGATCCCGCTATCACCAGGCACAGGTGGCGCATGAACTCGCGGAGCTGCTCGCCACGCCCGCCTACGCCCGGCGGGCCGCCGAGGCAGGTCAGCGGGTCCGGGCCGAGCGCGGTGTCACGGTGGCCTGCGACGCCATCGAGCGGCAGCTGCGTTGAAAAAAACTTTCGACCGAAGGCGGAGCGTGTTGACCCCAACCCGCTGGATCGGAGCGGCTGCGCCGCAACGCGTCGCGATCAACGCGCTCCACCGGCCGGAGCGCACTGCCGGCGTGCGCTCAGCCTCGTGCCGCGATCCACGCCATCGTCTTTTCCGCCAGCCGGTCGAACGCCCGCACGCATAGCTCGAGGTGCTCTTCCTTCGTGTCCTCGATCTTGTTGTGGCTGATGCCGTGCAGGCTCTGCACGAACATCATCACGGCCGGCACCCCCGCCCGCGCGACCTCGGCCGCGTCATGCAGCGGGCCGGACGGCAGCCGGAGGGATTTTCCCGCGATCTCCCTGATCGACTCGTCGCACAGATCGATCAGATCGGGGTGAAACGGCCGCGGGGCAATCTGCCAGACCCGCTCCCATGCCACCCGGACCCTGCCCTCCTGCGCGAATCGCTCGCTGGCCGCCTTCGCGTCCTCCAGCATCCGCCCCAGCCCTTGGGCGTCGAGATGACGCTGGTCGAGGGTGAGGCGGCATTCCTCCACGACGCTGGTGAAAAAGCCCGGCTTCGTGATGCAGGAGCCGATCGTGCAGACGCCGCCGTGTTTTTCGGCAATGCGGTAGATTTCCGGGCTCATCTTCGCGGCGGCCAGGAACGCGTCCTTGCGCCGATTCATCGGCGTGCTGCCCGAGTGCG
>CAINEA010000614.1 GCA_903847525.1 uncultured Acetobacteraceae bacterium
CATCACGTTGAAGCCATTTTGCGGCCAGTCCGAGGAGGACTGTCCCGTGGCGGGGTCGATGCCATACATCGCATTGCCATACACCGCGACCAGGCGCGGCTTCATCGTGCCGTCGCCCGGCCAGTAGGTGAGGCCGCGATAATCGCCGCCCTTCTTCTCGGGCGCCTTGTGGTGCCAGATTTCCTTGCCGGTCACCGGATCGAGCGCGACGACATCGGCGTTCGGCACCAGCTGGAGATAGAGAATGCCGTTGATCAGCAGCGGCGTGTTTTCCCAGGAGCGCCCGAAGGTGCCGGGGTCATAGACCCATGCCGGTTTCATCCTGGAAACATTGGAGGCGTTGATCTGGTCGAGCGGCGAAAACGCGTGAATGTCGGATCGCCGCCCGAATAGCGCCAGTCGGTCGGCGGGCGGGCGGGCGCCGCCGCGGCGACATCCAGGCTTGAGGCGGCCAGGGCGGCCATGGCTGCTGTCGCCAGCAAGGCAAGCGTGCGCGAATCTCCAACCGATGGCTTTGACATGTGGCGGCGCCTCCCCAGGCTTTATATATAAGGGGCCTTCGGCGGCCCTTGCGGCGATGGTACAACCGTGGCGCGGCGGGTCCAGTCCCAACGGGGCGGCGCCGCTTTTCGCCTGACTTTATAATAATGGGGCAGCTGCGCCGGGCACTGGCAAAGGCCGGCCACGGCGTTCGTTCCATGCGGTCCTGCGGGCCGATTCCCTTTGTTGCAAATGCGAAGAGCGAAACCGGCTTTGCTCCGCTCCACCTGTGAATGCCGATCTATTGTGCAATTTCCGGCACGCATAATTCCAAATGAATGGCGGTCACGGCAATTGAGAAACCTCTGATACAAAGCCGCGACAAATAGAGAGATATTTTTTCGCCAGTGGCGGCGCGCGTCCGAACCCGCGGCGCATGCCGCAGCAGAACCGCCGGCAAGAAACGCAAAAATATTAACGGCGATGCGTCGCCGTGATGTTGCGATTTATGCTCGGGTTGCATTTTTGCCATATTGCCGAAATGCCGAACAACGATATTTTCCCCGAACGACAAAAGCCGCGAAAAAAAAAGCGGCCGTAAAAAAATCTAAGGAAGCAGCCGGAGAGTTTCTTTTTTTTATCGGGTTCGGGCACGGCGGCGGCGATGGCTGCCCTGTCTTCCGCTTTTCGTTTCGTCATCGGCGTACGTGCATTTCAAACCGCGGCAATGACCGCATACCGGGGAGAATATCCATTATGAACAAGTCCAGGCTTCTGGCCGCATCGTCGGTGCTGGCGATTTCGTCTGTTGCGGGCACTGCCGCCTTTGCGCAGGGCAGCGATATCGAGCAGGTGGTTGTCTCCGCCTCGCGTATTTCGATCGCCGGCTATCAGCAGCCCACCCCCGTTTCCGTTGTCGGCGCAGCCCAGCTGGCCGCCGCCGCGAACGCGGATATCGGCGACACGCTGCGCCAGATGCCTTCGATGGGTACTTCGCCGACGCCGGAAAAAGGCACCAACGGCAATGCCTCCAACTCGGGCGCCCTGGGCGTTTCGGGCGTCAACCTGCGCAACCTGGGCACCAACCGCAACCTGGTCCTGTTCGACGGCCAGCGCATCGTTTCGCCCATCATCACCGGCGGCGTGGATCTTTCGGTTATTCCCAGCACCCTGGTTCAGCGCGTGGACGTGGTCACGGCCGGCGCTTCGGCTGCCTGGGGTTCGGACGCGGTTTCCGGCGTCATCAATCTGATCGTCAACAAGAGTTTCACCGGCTTCAAGGCCAGCATCGACACTCAGGACAATGAGTACGATAACCGCCGCAGCTATGGCTTCACCGCCACGGGCGGATTCGACTTTGACGGCGGCCGCGCCCATCTGGTCGGCGCCGTCACCTACAACAACAGCCCGGAAGCCGTGTTCCAGAACTCGGCCAACTGGTTCAACCGTCCCTGCGTGCTGGCCAACCCGGCCTATACCGCCGGCAACAAGTCCCTGCCGCAGAACCTGCACTACAACAGCTGCGGCCAGAACGACGTTGCGGGCGGCGCCGTGCTCGCCGGTCCGCTGGCCGGCCTGGGCTTTGGCCCCGGCGGCACGCCATACCGCTTCATTCCCGGCAACAACACCTATTACAACAATGCCGGCAGCTTCCTGACCAGCACCGCCGATTCGGTGGCCGGTACGCCGAACCAGGCCACCTCCGCCGCGCAGGTCGGCTTGCTCTCCTTCCCGCTGCAGCAGGGCACCGCCTTCGGTTATGCCAGCTACAAGATTACGCCCGACATCCAGGCCGGACTGATGCTGAACTACGGTTATGACCGCAGTCACAGCTCCAGCCTGACCATCAATACCTCGGGCACCATCAAGACCGACAACGCCTATCTGGATCCCGTCATCCTGGCGCGCATGCAGGCACTGGGCGTAAGCACCTTCGCTGTTTCGTCCAACTTCACGGACGGCATCAGCCTGTCGAATCCGAAGTTCAGCGATTTCTTCAACACGATCGGCACTCCGGTTGCCCAATCCGTGCGCCAGATGTACCGCGGCGTCTTCACGCTGGACGGCGCGCTGGGCGAGGACTGGTCGTGGAACGCCTCCCTGCAGCATAGCGAAAGCCACCTGCACGAAGTCGATACCCATATCGAAATCCCGGGCAACCTGGCCCTGGCGGTCGACGCGGTACGCGTCACTGCGGGCAATGTCGCCGCTTCGGGCCTGACGGTCGGCAGCATCGTCTGCCGTTCGACCCTGACCAACCCGACCAATGGCTGCGTCCCGCTCAACATCATGGGCACCGGCGTGCAGAGCGCGGCCGCGGTCAGCTATATCAACGACAATAACGACTGGACTTTCGTCAACATTCAGCAGGACACGGCCGGCGCCTCGATGCAGGGCAAGCTGCCCTGGGATCTGCTGGGCGCGGGCGTTCCCTCCATCGCCTTCGGCGCGGAATACCGCAAGGAAGCGGAAGTCTCCACCGCGGCCTACAACCCGACCAACATCCTGCTCGGCGGCGGCAACTTCCAGCCCTCGCGCGGCGAGTTCAACGTCGAGGAAGGCTTCGCCGAAGTCGATGTGCCGCTGATCAAGAACGGCATCGTACAGGACCTGTCGGCCAGCGTGGCCGGCCGCTACACCAGCTACTCGATCTCGGGTGCGGTGCAGACCTGGAAACTGGGTCTGTCCAGCCAGGTCAATGACGATGTGCGCCTGCGCACCACCTGGTCGTACGACATTCGTGCCCCCAACCTGGGCGAACTGTTCGGTACGATCCCGGCTTCGGGCGGTACGGTCGATCCCAAGACCAACGCGACCGTGAGCTCGGCTCTTACGAACACCTACTTCAACCAGAATCTGACGCCGGAAAAATCCACCACGGTGTCGGGCGGTATCGTCCTGACGCCGCACTGGGTGCCGGGCCTGACCATGTCGTTCGACTGGTACTCGATCAACGTGAAGGGCATCATCGCCGTGCCGACGGCGACCATCACGCTGAACTTCTGCAAACAGGGCATTCAGCTCTATTGCAGCAATTACGTCTATCAATCCGGACTTGTCAGCGCGACCAATCCCAACGGCCTCTTCCAGGTCCTTCTGAAACCGCAGAACAACGGCTTCCTGACCACCTCGGGTCTCGACTTCCAGGCGGATTACTCAATGGACCTGTTCACCGGCACCCTGGGCCTGCATCTGCTGGGCAACTATACCGACGAGACAACCGAATCGACCTTCGGCGCCGCGCCATTCGACCTGGCCGGCAGCATGGGCGGCGACTCGGTGTTCACGGGCGTTCCCAAGATGCACTTCAACCTCTCGGCCGAATATGACGAAGGCCCGTGGTCCGGCACCATCCAGACCCGCTACATCGGCAC
>CAINEA010000615.1 GCA_903847525.1 uncultured Acetobacteraceae bacterium
AGACCACCGGGCCGTAGCTCGGCGGCGGGACGTTCATGCCCTTCATCGTGGCGTAGCGGCCGGGGTATTTGCCCAGGAGCTGGTTCCAGATGTCGAGGCCGGCCGGCACGTACCAGACGCTTTGCAGCAGCGGCAGCAGCCGGTAGGCATCCGGCAAATAGGGGGTCAGTGCCGCGGAGGTGCGCAGGCCGAGGATGGTGTGATCGTTGTTGATCAGGGTGATCTGGCCGTCGCGGATGTTGATGTGGTTGGGCACCTGCACGAAGGGGGCTTCCGCGGCAGTTACGACGCTGAGCGCGTCGCCAAGGGAACGGCCTTCCTGCTTGACCAGTTGGAAGAACAATTCGGCGGTGCGCGGCTGGTCGCGGTCCAGGATGGCGTTGGTGAACTTGTCGACGGCAATGTCCTGGCAGATCGCCTCGCGGGTCATCAGCATGTTGTTGTTCTCCTTGGGCCGACGCCTTGTATTGGCGCTTTGTTCCGGAAGCCTATTCCTCGATCCGCCCGTCGGTAAAGCCTGTCCGGCGGCAGCCTGGAGCGCACCAGCCACCGGTGGTAGGCTGCCGGATCGTATCGAGGACCATTGCGCATGGAATACACGACGCTAGGAAGAACCGGTTTGCGCGTCAGCGTTGCCGGTCTTGGCTGTGGCGGGTTCAGCCGGCTGGGACTGGGAACGGGCAAGTCCGAGGCCGATGCGGTGGCGTTGATCCGCGAGGCGTTGGATATGGGGGTGAACCTGCTCGATACCGCCGCGGCCTATGGAACGGAGGCGGTGGTCGGCGCTGCGATCAAGGGGACGGCGCGGGAGAAGGTGGTGATCACAACCAAGGCGGCGATCCATACGGGCGACGAGAAACTATCGGCAGAAACGATCGTCGCCAGCCTGGACCGGTCGCTGCGCGAGCTTGGCACGGACCATGTCGATGCATTCCTGCTGCACGGGGTGCCGCCGGGTATGTACGAGCACGCGGCGCAAACCGTGGCGCCGGCGCTGCTGCGGGAGAAGGAGAAGGGCAAGCTGCGTCATCTCGGCATTACCGAGACGGCGCCGAACGATCCTGGCCATGTCATGCTCGGGCAGGCATTGGATGACGATATCTGGGACGTGGCGATGGTGGCATTTCACATGATGCACCAGAACGCCCGCGCGTCGGTGTTTCCGCGCACCGTGCGCCAGGGCGTCGGCACGCTGATGATGTTTGCGGTTCGCAATATCTTCTCGCGCCCGGAGCGGCTGGCCGAGACGATGCGCGAATTGGCTGCTGCCGGGGAGATCCCGGCGAACGTGGCCGTGGATCGCCCGCTTGATTTTCTGATTCATCCCGGCGGTGCGAGCAGCCTGATGGATGCGGCGTATCGCTATGTGCGGCATGAGCCGGGGGCGGATGTTGTATTGTTCGGCACCGGCGATCGCGAGCATCTGCGAACCAATGTCGCCTCGATCCTCAAGCCGGCCTTGCCGGAGGCGGACCGGCGGAGGCTGGCCGATTTGTTCGGCCGGCTGGTGGGCGTGGGGCTGGACCGTCCGGCGCATGCGACGCCGAGCCCGGCGGGATAATCCTATCCGCCGCCCTCGGCGATGATAGCCTGGGTCACGTCTGGGTGATGGATGGGAAGTCCAGGCGTGCCACGCGCGCCATGGTCGCGCGGAGCACGGCGGATTCATCGGCGCCGAATTTGGTTTCGAACGCTTTTTGCGCCGCACGCCATAGGGGCTTCGCCTGGGCAAGCCTTTCCCGTCCGGCTGGGGTCAGCGACACGACGCGGCTGCGCCGGTCGGTCCCCACATGCATGGTTACCAGGCCCTCGGCTTCCAGCGGGCGCAAATTGTGGCCGAGGGTGGCGCGGTCCATCACCATGCGATCGGCAAGGGCGCCCATGGTTACCGAGCCGTCAATCGCGAGCCAGGCCAGGATCGGATATTGGGTGATCCGTAGACCGGTCGGCGCCAGCGCCTGATCGTACAGCCGGGTAACCCGCCGCGCCGCCTGACGAATGGCTGCGCAGTTGCAGATGGTTTCGGGCATCTTGTCAGTTACGCTCATATGCCCATATATTCGCTCTGCGCGCGCCGGCGTCAAGGCCTGGCGCAGTCGAGGAGACCGAATGCCATGAACGAGACCCGTACCCGCCCGCTCTGGTTGATCGTCCTGGCGGCCTGCCTGATCGTCGGGCTGTCCATGAGCCTGCGCCAGGTGCTGGGGCTGTATCTGCGTCCGGTGACGATGGATCTGGGGATCGGGCGCGAGCCGTTCTCCAACGCGATGGCGCTGGCCAATCTGGTTTGGGGGTTCGGGGCGATCCTGTTCGGGTTCTGGTCGGACAAGTACGGCGCCGGGCGGCCGGCCGCGCTGGGTGTGCTGTGTTCGATGGTGGGTTTCTTCCTGATCACGGTGGCATCGACCGGAACCGGATTGCTGTTCGCGGGCGTGCTGCTCGGGCTCGGTTCCAGCGGATCCGGCATGACGGCGCTGGTGGGTGCGGTCGGGCGCGCGGCGCCGCCGGAAAAGCGCACGGCGGCGATCGCTTCCCTGGGCATGGCGACCGGGATCGCGACGTTCCTCGCCTATCCCTATGTGCATGTGCTGATCGAGACCCTGGGATGGCGACCGAGTTTGCTGGCGGTGGCCGCTACCGTGGCGCTGACATTGCCCTTCACCTTCATTGTTGCCGGGCGGCCGAAGGTTCCGGTAACGACCGTGCGCAAGCAGACGATGCGGGAGGCTTTCGGCGAAGCCTTCGCCACGCCCAGCTTCTGGCTGCTGACGTTCGGGTTCTATGTCTGCGGCTTTCATGTCGCGTTCTATTCGGTGCATCTGCCGGCCTTCGTGCAGGACCAGGGGCTTGGCGCCTGGGTGGGCGTTTGGTCGCTGATGGCGCTTGGGGTCGCCAACATCATCGGCACCTGGCTGGCCGGGCAATCCGGGCGGTATTTCCAGAAGCACACGGTGCTGACCGGGATCTACTTCGCCCGGGCGGTGCTGTTCGTCGGCCTGATCGTTCTGCCGCCCACGCCGGTGACGATCATCGGCACGACCGCGCTGCTGGGCCTGTTCTGGCTATCGACGATCCCGCTGACGAGCAGCCTGGTCGGCACGTTCTTCGGCACCAGCTGGATGTCGATGCTGTTCGGCTTCGTGTTCCTGTCGCATCAGCTGGGGTCGTTCACCGGCCTGTACCTGGCGGGCGTGGTGTATGACGCGACGCATTCCTACACGACGATGTGGTGGCTGTCGGCCGGGCTCGGGCTGCTGGCGGGGCTGCTGAACATGCCGATCAAGGAGCGTCCGGTGGCGCGGCTGGCATTGGCCGCGGCGGAATAGATGCGGGCGGCGCAGATCCGGCGGGGGATGGCGATCGGCCTGGCGCTGATGCTGGCTGGCGGCGTGTGGCTGTATACCGTTCACGGCGAGGCGATCCTGCTGGATCTGCGGATTGTGTCAGGTATCTTCTGCTTTTGACGTTGGCCGAATACCGTCGTGAACCCTGGGCCGCTTGTGGCGCGGGAAGCCGGCCATTTTTTGCTTTACTCTGCCCCCGCGAATGGCCACGGTTCGCCGATAACGAAGCTGCAACAGCTCGAAGGAGGCAGGGATGGCGGCGACAAGCGGCGGCATGGACTACCCCTATGACCTCGGCCCCTATACGCGGAAGGTAACGACCCGATCCGCGGCGGCGCAGACATGGTTCGACCGAGGCCTTAACTGGTGCTTTGGGTATCACCACGAGGAAGCGCTCGGCTGTTTCGAGAAGGCGCTGGCGGCCGATCCGGATTGTGCCATGGCGCATTGGGGCGTGGCCTATGCCGCCGGGCCGAACTACAATTATCCCTGGGAATTGCAGGACCCGGCCGGCAAGGCGGCTGCGCTTGCCCGTTGCTATGCCGCGACCCGGGCCGCCCTGGCGCTGGCCGGGGGCGTCAGCGGGCCGGAACGCGCGCTGATCGAGGCGCTGCCCGCCCGGTTCCCCCAGCCCGCCCCGATCGAGGACCAGCGGCCCTGGAACGACGCCTTTGCCGACGCCATGCGCGCCGCGCACCGGGCGCATCCCGACGATCTGGACCTACGCTGCATCTTCGTGGAGGCGATCCTGAACCGGACGCCTTGGCGCATGTGGGATGTGCGAACCGGCCTGCCCGAGCCCGGTGCGGGCACGGTCGAGGCGCGCGAGGCGCTGGAACAGGCGTTCCGGGACCTGCCGGGGGCCATGGGCCATCCCGGGCTGCTGCACTTGCATGTGCATCTGATGGAGATGTCGCCGCCTCCGGAGGCGGCGCTGCTGACCGGCGACCGGCTGCGGGAACTGACCCCGGACATGGGGCATCTGGTGCATATGCCGACGCATATCGACATCCAGTGCGGGCAGTACCGCGACGCGATGCACTGGAACCAGAAGGCCTCGGTCGCGGACCGCAAATTCTACGACCGCGCCGGGCCGATGAATTTCTATTCCGGCTACCGGGTGCACAACTACCATTTCGCCGCCTATGGGGCGATGTTCCTGGGTCAGTATGCGCCGGCGATCGCCGCCGCGGACGAGCTGATCGAGACAATGCCGGAGGCGATGCTGCGCATCGCCTCCCCGCCCATGGCCAATTTCTTCGAGAGCTATGTTTCCATTCGCCAGCACGTGCTGATCCGGTTCGGCAAATGGCGCGAGATCATTGCGCAGGCATTGCCGGCGGACCGGGCGCTTTATTGCAACACCGTGGCGATGATGCATTACGCCAAGGGCGTGGCCCATGCGGCCCTGGGCGAGGTGGCGGCGGCGGAGGAAGAACAGGCGCTGTTCCGCGAAGCCGCCAGGCGAGTGCCCGAGACCCGCTACCTGCATAACGTGGCCTGCGTGAAGCTGATGGCCATTGCCGAGCACATGCTGGAGGGCGAAATCGCCTATCGCCGCGGCGAGTACGACGCGGCCTTCGCGCAATTGCGCGCCGCCATCGCGCTGGAGGACGACCTGCCCTACGACGAGCCCTGGGGCTGGATGCAGCCGATCCGCCACGCGCTCGGTGCGCTGCTACTGGAGCAGGGGCGCGCAGCCGAGGCCGAGGCGGTGTATCGCGAAGATCTGGGCCTGGCCGGAACGCTGCCCCGCGCGCAGATCCATCCGGACAATCTGTGGGCCTTGCGCGGGCTGGTGGATTGCCTGGAACGGCGCGGCGAAACAATGGAGGCGGCGCTGCTACGCCCGCGCCTGGAACTGGCCGCCGCCCGCGCGGACCTGCCGGTTTCCGTGTCTTGCTTCTGCGCCCGATCGAAGGCCGCCTGAGCGCGTTTTGGTTTGTCGGTGTGTTAGATCATTCGGCGGTGGCGTCACGTGCTGTGTCTTTTATATTAACGTTGAAAGTCATATAAAATAACTGTATTATGTCCGGCATGGACATATGCACAGAGACTTCGTTTCCCCAGCCCGATCTGGCGCAGTTGCTGCCACGGGCGGCGTTTTATGAGATTGCCTGGATGCTGCGCCGGTCGCTGCCGCCGCCATTGACGGATAATCCGGTGGAACTGGAGCGACGGGACCAGGCGGCGATGGCGGCGGTGGCTTCGCTGCTGCCGGTGACGGTGGCGGAGGGGCGGTTGGCGGCGCAGTTCGCGTCGGCCGATGCCTGGGCGCGCGAGTGCCTGGCGATGGCGGCGGAGCGGCGGCGGGAGCCGGGGCTGATGCGGCAATGGATGGCACAGGCGGTGAGCCTGATGCGGGAGTCAAAATCGGCACTGCGCGAGTTGCGGCAGATGCAGAAGGAGCGGCGAAAGCGGGAAGCGGATGCGGAGGCCGCGAACCGGGCAGAGTGGGAGGAGCACGGCGCGGTGGGGATGATGCGGGGGGCGTTGGATGATGCGGGGGAGTTGGAGTCGGTGGGGGCGGTTGCTGATTGTGAGACGGAGTCTCATGTGAAGACTTCTGAGACGGTGGAGAGACGTCGGGATGTGGGTGGGTCAGGTTGCGGCGAGGCCGGCGAAGGTGTGGGTGGCCGGAACAGTACCCGTGATGATTTGGGTGGGGGTTCGGTCCGCGATTCGGGAGGTATTGCTGGTATGGTCGGCCTGGGATGCCCGCAACAGGTCGTGCACCGGGTTACTGACCACTGTGGAAGGAACAGTGGGCAGAGCATGTCAATGCTCTTGAATTCCACCGAAATTGTTCGTCAAAAAGAGCGTTGAAGTTCCAAGTAAGACTTACCCCACTTGCTAATTGCGGCACCCTACGCATGCTGACCCAATTCCAATTTTATCGCGGTTCTATTAGATTAGCCGCAGCGTGATAACCTTGCGCTCGAAGGCGTTTGGCGACACGTGCAAGACGCGCGCGGCCATTGGGTTGCTGCGAGATAATATTAATCAGTTCATGCAACAATTCAGTCAGATCAGAGGACTCTCGAATGCCAGCGTTTTCACCTGGAGACGAAAGAAAGACGTAATCTGAAGTAGACCGAGCTATCTTCTCTAATTGCTCGTCGGAGCGATACACATGATCGAACTCGACTACTCCCAAACCGGGAATTGGGCCCGGCTTGAGATCGGCTCGCTCCTCAGGGCTGTTCAACGCTGAGGACTTGGTTGGTTTAGCAGCGAGAGGTCTGGGGGAAAAGTTGGTTCCCTCGGCGCGTTTTGTCTGAATCTATGTCGGGCAACCATCACGAAGGGTTGCC
>CAINEA010000616.1 GCA_903847525.1 uncultured Acetobacteraceae bacterium
ACGCGCTGCCGCACCTGCGGCAGAGTTTTGGGTAGATGCCGGATATTTAGCGCCTTGGCCCCAGGGGCGCCAGACATGACCAGTTGGACATGCCCAGTTGGACATGCCCCTTCAGGCGCGCGGGAGCGGAGCGGTGTTCGTGTAGGACGGGCGGGCGGTCAGTTTGGCGATGAAGGCGGTGATGTGGGGGTATTGGTCGAGGATCGCCTTGCAGGCCGGGTAGAGGGCGCCGATGGAGAGCATCGGCAGGACGTTCATGTCGGCGTAGGTGAGTTGGTTGCCGACCAGGTGGCCTGTGGTGGCCAGCGCATTGTTCAGCACTCGTGCGCATTGGTCGATTTCGGGCAGGGCGGCCTCGATTTTGGCGGTGTCGGGGCCCTTTGCCTTGTCGAAGAAGATCGAGGGGACGACGAATTCGCGCATGATCCAGCGGTCCACCTTGGCGTTGCCGTAGGAGACCCATTGCTCACAGAGGGCGGCTGGCAGCGTTGCCTCGGGGAGGAATTTCGGGCCGGGGAAGGTTTTGTCGATGTAGGTGGCGATGGCCTTGCTTTCGAACAGCGCGACATCGCCGTGGCGCAGGCAGGGGATCTGGCCGGCGGGGTGGATGGCATTGACTTCGGGGGCGTGCGGGCGGGAGGGGGTGAGGGTGTAGGGGACGGATTTTTCCTCGCACAGGAGACGAATGCTACGGACGTAGTTGGAATGCGGGGTGCCGATGATTTCGAGGTTGGGCATAGAGACTTCTCACTGTACGAGGGGACGACAGTGTAGCCCGTGTGCAGCGCAGCGAAATACGGGGTACGGAGCCTGGATCGCCATCTCCCCGACAGGGTTCGAGACGATGGCGGAAGGGTATTACGCCGCCACCCGTTCCGCCTTGATGTCCTTGATGTCGCGGAAGATCAGTTCGGGGGCGAGTTCGGCGGTGCGGCGCATCATGAAGGCGGAGCTGGCTAGGTAGACGGGGTCGCCGTCCACGTCGTCGGCCATGTTGGAGCGGTTGGTGGCGATGAAGCGGGCCAGCGCCGCCTTGTCGTCGCCGGAGACCCAGCGGGCGAGGGAGAAGGGCACGACGTCGAAGCCGATCTTCACGCCGTATTCGCCCATCAGGCGGGACTGCAGCACGTCCAGCTGCAGGGTGCCGACGACGCCGACCAACGGCTGGGCTCCGTCCTGTGGGCGGAACAGCTGAACGACGCCTTCCTCGGCCAGTTCCTGCAGGGCCTGGCGCAGCTTCTTGGCCTTCATGGCGTCTTCCAGGCGAACGCGGCGGAGGATTTCCGGGGCAAAATAGGGCACGCCGACGAAGTTGATGTCCTCGCCTTCCGTGAGGGTGTCGCCGATGCGTAGCGTGCCGTGGTTGGGGATGCCGACCACGTCGCCGGCGAAGGCTTCGTCGGCGATCTCGCGTTCGCGAGCGAAGAAGAATTGCGGGGCGTGCAGCGGGATGGTTTTGCCGGTGCGGACCTGCTTGAGCTTCATGCCGCGGACGAGGCGGCCGGAGCAGACGCGGGCGAAGGCGATGCGGTCGCGGTGGTTGGGGTCCATGTTCGCCTGGATCTTGAACACCAGGGCGGTGAGGCTCGGTTCGGAGGCCTCGACGATGCGGGTGTCGGCGGGCTGGGCGCGCGGCTTGGGGCCGTATTCGGCGAGGCCGTCGAGCAGGTCGGAGACGCCGATATGCTTGATGGCGCTGCCGAAATAGACCGGGGTGAGGTGGCCGGCGGCGAAGGATTCCTGGTCGAATTCCGGCAGGGCGGAGCGGGCGAGGTCGATCTCGTCGGCCATGGTGGCCAGGCGGTGGTCGGACTGGGGGAGTTCCTGGGTCACGTGCAGTTCGCGGGCGCGCAGATCGTAGGTGCCGACGAATTCGTTGGCGCGGCCGACCGGCCAGGTGACCGGGGCGGTGTCGAGTGCCAGGGTATTGGACACCTCGTCGAGCGTTTCGAAGGGGTCGCGGGCTTCGCGGTCGAATTTGTTGACGAAGGTGATGATGGGGATGTCGCGCAGGCGGCAGATTTCGAACAGTTTGCGGGTGCGGGCCTCGATGCCCTTGGCGGCGTCGATGACCATGACGGCGGAGTCGACGGCCGTGAGGGTGCGGTAGGTGTCTTCGGAGAAGTCTTCGTGGCCGGGGGTGTCGAGCAGGTTGAAGACGCAGTCGGCGTATTCGAAGGTCATGACGGAAGTAACGACCGAGATGCCGCGTTCGCGTTCGATGCCCATCCAGTCTGACCGGGTGCGGCGGCGTTCGCCCTTGGCGCGGACGTTGCCGGCGAGCTGGATGGCGCCGCCGGCGCGCAGCAGGCGCTCGGTAAGCGTGGTCTTGCCGGCATCGGGATGGGAGATGATGGCAAAGGTACGGCGGCGGGAGATTTCGGTAGAGGTGTCGGTCATTGCGGCCCCCTTGATCTTATCAAGTGGTTTCCAAAGGGCGAGCCCTTTGGCGGGTCTGGGCAGAGCCCAGTCTTGCTTCCTTGGGCAGAGCCCAGATCTCGCTTCCTAAAGAAAACGCCGGACGGAAAACCCGACCGGCGTTTTTGCAGCCAAATAAGAAGTCAGATCAACGCGAGTAGAATTCGACCACCAGGTTCGGTTCCATCTGAACCGGGTACGGCACATCGCTGAGCTTCGGGGCGCGGCCGAAGCGGCCCTTCATGGCGCGATGGTCGACCTCCACGTAGTCCGGCACTTCGCGTTCGCTGGTCTGCGAGGCGTCGAGCACCATGGCGAGCTGCTTGGATTTCTCCTTCACCTCGATGATGTCGTTGTCGCGCACCTGGTAGGAGGAGATGTTGACGCGCTTGCCGTTCACCGTGACGTGGCCATGGTTGACGAACTGGCGGGAGGCGAAGGGGGTGATGGCGAACTTCATGCGGTAGATGACCGCATCCAGCCGGCGCTCCAGCAGCTCGATCAGGTTCTCCGAGGTGTCGCCTTTGCGGCGGACGGCTTCCTCGTAGTATTTGCGGAACTGCTTCTCGCCGATGTTGCCGTAGTAGCCCTTCAGCTTCTGCTTCGCCATCAGCTGCACGCCGAAGTCGGAAGGCTTCTTGCGGCGCTGGCCGTGCTGGCCGGGGCCGTATTCGCGCTTGTTGACGGGGGATTTCGGGCGGCCCCAGAGATTGACGCCGAGGCGGCGATTGATCTTGTACTTACTTTCTGCGCGCTTGGTCATGCGCGTGTCCTTTACAGTCTGTGCCGCCCCATTCTCTCCAATCGGGTTGGAGATCCGGGTTGTCGGCTTGTTGCACCGGTAGTCCTCGCCTTGCGGCGTGGCGGGCGCTGGCCCCTCAGGATGCCCCTTTGGGGGTATTCCCGCGGACCGGTCCACATTCCCGGCAATAAATCCTGCCCGCCGTGCGGGTTGCGCGGCGGGTGGGAGGGCGGTCGTATAGGGGGGCGGGGGGTGATTGTCAAACCTCTGGCTTGTCAAAGCGGGAGGGCAGGCCTACCTCAGGCGGGTGTGGGTGCGAGCGAAATCGGGATCATGAAGCGCGGCGATATACTCTGGCTGGGAATTTCATCTGGCGTGACCGGCTGTCTGCTGGGCGGGATGATGCTGGGAATCGGCATGAGCCTGATCATCGCCGGGCAGCATGCCGGCTGGCTGCTGCTGCTGCCGGCGGCACCTGCGGGCGCCCTGCCTGGCTGGCTGATGGGACGAAGGCTGGCGAGCCAGCTGCCCTGATCCGGTGCCGTAAAGGCACTGGAAAGATAAGAAACAATGACTTTCGGGAGAATCCAATGAAATCATCGATAAGCCGTCGTGCCGCCGTGACCGGACTGCTGGCCGCGCCGGCCGTTATCGGCTTTTCCCGGCTGGGTCGCGCCGAGGCGCGCACGCTGAACATCTCGCATCAGTTTCCCGGCAGCAATGGCGATACCGGCGATTTCCGCGACCAGCTTTGCAAGCGCTTTGCCGCCGAGGTGACCAAGCGCAGCAACGGCGAGCTGGCGTTCAACGTGTATCCGAATTCGTCGCTGATGAAGACATTCGCGCAGTTCAGCGCCATCCGGAAGGGCGCGCTGGATATGGGGCTGGTGCCGACGGCGTATGCCGGGGGCGATATCCATGAGCTGAACATGACGTTCATGCCGGCGCTGGTGAGCAGCTACGCCCAGGGCATGGCCTGGAAGACCGCGCCGATTGGCCAGGAGATCACCAAGCTGCTGGAAGCCAAGGGGGTGAAGATCCTGACCTGGGTGTGGCAGTCCGGCGGCATCGCGTCGCGCACCGTGCCGATCCTGCAGCCGTCGGACGTGAACGGGCTGAAGGTGCGCGGCGGATCGCGCGAGATGGACACGATGTTCAAGGCAGCGGGTGCTACGGTTACCACGATGCCGTCGAATGAGCTGTACATCGCCATGCAGACGGGGACGGTGGATGTGGGGGTAACGAGTTCCACGTCGCTGATCTCGTTCCGATTGGAGGAAACCTGCAAGGCGATGACGGGCGCCACAGGCGGCAGCTTCTTCTTCATCTTCGAGCCGATCCTGATCTCCAAGCTGGTGTTCGATGCCTTGCCGCCGGCGCAGCAGAAGCTGCTGCTGACGGTGGGCGAGGAACTGGAGCCGTGGGCGCTGGCCAAGGCGCAGGCGGACGATGTGGAATTGAACAAGGTTTACGAGAAGGCCGGGGTGAAGGTGAACCAGTTCAATGCCGAGCAACTCGGCAAATGGCGCGAGGTTGCGGCGCGGAGTTCCTGGAAGGAATTCGCGGAAAAGTCCGAGCAGGCGGCCCGGTTCCTGAAGATGGCAGAGGCGGTGACGGGCTGAAAGCAAGAAAGGCGAGAGGGCATGGCCCTCTCGCCTTTTTCGTGTCCGGGCTGATTGGGCCGGGTTAGCGGTCCGGCAGGTCAAGCACGTTCTTGGCGATGATGTTGCGCT
>CAINEA010000617.1 GCA_903847525.1 uncultured Acetobacteraceae bacterium
AGGTCGATCTTCTGCTGCAACTCGACTGCCGTCGGGTTGCCCGGAAACGCCGTGACCACCCCGACCAAATAATCCTCATCCAAGCCCAAAGCGGCGGGGGGAGAGGTGTCCGGGCGTTCCAGCGCGTCACCCAGCACGGCGCGGACCTGACCGAGCAGCGTGTCCCAGATGCGCGTGGTGGTGCCAGACCCGACCACCTTGTCCATGGTGTTCAACCGCGCCACGAACACCGGCCATGCCAGATCGGCGACCGGCACACGCAACGCGAAGGAAATCACGCCAAAATCGTACAGCCGGCCAGTCACCACGGCCTCGACGATGGTGCCGTCGAGATCGAGCGGCACCGGGTCGAATGTCAGCACCACGGGCGGCACGCCGAAGGCGACGGCCTTTGGAGGCGTGGCAGAAAGCCGGGACCGGATGGCGCTACGGGACCTGCCATTATGTTTGGAGGCGGCCCACCGGGCCTCGGCACGGGCAAGATCGACCTCAAAGGCGATATCGAACAACCGGAAAGCGACGATCGCCCCAGCCGAGACCTCAAGGCCTATATCCGTTCTGTCCGAATGCGCGCTCATGGCGGGGGTAGGCTGTCTCCAGGCTTCTCCGCCACTTGCGTGGCGAGAAAGCGTTGCGCCGCGGTCGGGTCGATCAGCGCGTGAATATCGAACCGCGCGGGAATGATGTCCGCCCACTCGTTCAGGTATCGATGCAGGGTCTCGTTGCTGTCCACATCGAACAGCACTGCCGCACCTCGGCCAACCTTGGCGTGCAAGGACTTCACCTGGCCGGCGGCGATCAGGGGCTCGATCCATCTCCAATAACTCTGCCGCTGCGCGGCGACAGCGCTGGGACGTTCAGGACGGGGGTCACTGATAACCAGAAACAGCATGTTGGCGATCCTTTGCGGCCGGTCCCCGATCATGCGCCTGTGCCGGCAGGTCGCGCCAGAGGTAATAGAATTGCAACAAGCAGCCACCAAACAGGAAATTACCAAGTCAACAACGGGTGCTACCAACAACATCCGCGTCATTCGACGGCGCATCCCAGCGTTCAGATCAAAAAAAAGCCCCCGGGATTAGACCGGGGGCAAGTATACAGGGAGGCTTCACGTCTGGGAGACGCAGGGACCAAAGGCCCCTTCCCAACCACAAGGGTTGGAAGACTGGCGAAAGCTTCGCCGTATTCGATAAAAGTAAAATAGTCCTCTATGCTGCGGTGCAACCACCGCCAAATGACGGACGCGGCCATGCTTACGTTGCATGTCCTGCTTGGAGCAGGAAACAGGTGCGCATTCCAAGCAGGACTCGTTGGAAATGTTCCGGACTTGGGGGAGTATTGGTTGGCGAGACTCGCAGCGTTGCCAGCTTATTCCAGCCGCGTTGTTTTGGGCCGCCGAAAGCCCGGCTCCATAATCATGCGAGAGATCAGCCGGTTTGAAGCCGACCGTAGCGGGCTGCCAACTCAGAATAGACCTTGATCGCTTTCGATAGATAAAGCGATCAAGGTCGAGCTCAATGTTTTAACGCGTGATTCACGCTTTGCGGCAGATCCGCTCGAAGCGATCGCGCTCTAATGCATTTCCGCCAGGCGGCTCAGCAGGAAGTCACGGAAAACGGCGACGCGCTTCGAATTGCGCAAGTCCTCGGGGTACACGAAATACACGTCCACCTTCGGTGCCTTCAGTTCCGGCAGCAGCACGACCAGGTCCTGATTTTCCGCGATCAGGTAGTCCGGCAACGCGCCGATGCCGAGGCCGGACCGGATCGACAACACCATCGCCTGGGTGGAATTGACTTCCAGAAGGGCCCGTCGAGGACTGCCCGGACGGCGGCCTGCCTCTGCCAGCCAATTAATGTCCTGAACGGGCGGATGATAGTCGCCGAACAGAATCAACTTATGGGCGTCGAGATCTTCCGGCCGCTGTGGCACGCCGTGCTTCTTCAGATACTCAGGTGACGCGCAGACGATCCACTGGATCGCCAGGAGATGCCGCTGCACCAGATCCGGCTGCTTGGGCGGGTGCATGCGGATGGCCACGTCCGCTTCCCGCATCGCCAGATCGAGGTCGTTGTCGTCCAGCAGGAGAGACATGGTGATGTCGGGATAGGATTCCAGGAAGCCCTGCAACCTCGGCGCCAGCCAGGACGAGCCGAAGCCGACGGTGGTGGTCACCTTCAGCCGGCCGGCCGGCTTTTCCTTGCTCTCAGTTAACAGCGCTTCGGTCATCGCCAGCTTAGCGAAAACCTCCCGCACCGTGCGGTTCAGCGCCTCGCCCTGCTCGGTCAGGATCAGCCCGCGCGCGTGGCGGTGAAACAGCGGCACCTGCAAGGCTTCCTCGAGCGCCGAGATCTGGCGCGAGACGGCCGACTGGCTCAGGTTTAGCGTGTCGCCGGCATGCGTAAAGCTGCCGGCCTCGGCCACCGCGTGGAAAACGCGCAGCTTGTCCCAGTCCATCGTAAGCCTCTCCCATGCCAGCAGATCCGAACCAAAGGGTGGACCCGAGGCGCTCATTGTCGCGAAAAATAGAAACGACCCACCATCGCGAATCGGTCTAAATGCAAGTGAGCCACATTCGCGGGCTCAGCGCATCATATAAGCGGGAATTTTCCGGGTCTTAGGTTCGATTTAGGTGATTTTTAGCCTATTCCGCTGCCAGGGCCGGGTTATCGGCCAGCGCAGCCAGATATTTCTCCGCTTCCAGCGCCGCCATACAGCCGGTTCCGGCCGCGGTGACCGCCTGGCGGAAAATCTTGTCCTGCACGTCGCCGGCCGCGAACACGCCGGGAACCGAGGTCCGGGTGCTGCCCGGCGTGGTGACGAGATACCCCTCGCCATCCATCGCCAGCTTGCCGGCAAAGATCTCGGTCGTCGGCGTGTGGCCGATGGCGATGAACACGCCGTCCACCGCGATCTCGCTGAGCGCGCCGCTGGCCGTGTCGCGCAGCTTCACGCCGGTCACCACCGGCGGTGTTCCGGTGCCGATGATCTCCTCCACCGCGCTGTTCCAGACCACGGAGATGCGCGGGTGCGCGAATAGCCGGTTCTGCAGGATCTTCTCGGCGCGCAGCGAATCGCGCCGGTGGATCAGCGTGACCTGATCGGCATGGTGGGTGAGATACAGCGCCTCTTCCACGGCGGTGTTGCCGCCGCCGACCACCGCGACGCGCTTGCCGCGGTAAAAGAAGCCGTCGCAGGTGGCGCAGGCGGAAACCCCGGCGCCCGACAGGCGCTTTTCGGATTCAAGTCCCAGCCATCGGGCCTGCGCACCCGTCGCGATGATGACTGAATCAGCGACATACACATCGCCCGAGTCGGCGGTGCAGCGGAACGGCCGGGCGGAGAAATCCACTTCGGTAATGATGTCATAGACCACGCGTGTGCCGACATGCTCGGCCTGCTTCGCCATCTGTTCCATCAGCCATGGGCCCTGGATAACCTCGGCGAAGCCCGGGTAGTTCTCCACGTCCGTCGTGATCGTCAACTGGCCACCGGGCTGCAGGCCGGCCAGCAGGATCGGCTCCATGCTGGCCCGCGCGGCGTAGATCGCGGCGGTGTAGCCCGCCGGGCCGGCGCCGATGATGAGGATACGGGTGTGATGCGTGGCAGCCATGGGGATCATCCAAGTATTGAAGGCGTCGACCATATCGGGGTGGATGCAGGCGAGGCAAGGTGACGGCCACCGGCCCGATATAGTCGGTAATCGGGCCGCGCGCGATTTTACGTCTTGGGCACTTGTCTGCCGCGCGATGTGGAATAATATTTCAAACACGCCCGTCCAAGAGAAACACCCGTTCAAATGAACCGACCGCCCAGGCAATACGCCCGAGGCTCGCAAACCGATCGAATTTAGCCAATGAACCTCAACTCATGAAATTGCAGCCCGCCGAACCAGCCTTGCTGGATGCGATCGACCGCCGGATCCTTGCCGAGTTGCAGGTTGACGGCCGGATGACGAATGTCGAACTGGCACGGCGTGCCGGGATCTCCGCACCGCCCTGCCTGCGACGCGTCCGCCGGCTGGAAGAAGCCGGCCTGATCCGCGGCTATCACGCCGACAGCGACCCCCAGAAGCTCGGCTGGGAAATCACGTTCTTTGCCATCGTCGGACTCGATAGTCAGAAGGAAGCTGTCCTGTCGGCCTTCGAGCAACTGGTCGCCGGATGGCCGGAAGTGCGCGAATGCCACATGATCCGCGGCGGCGGAGACTTCCTGTTGCGCCTGGTCGCGCGCGACACCGCGCACGAAAACCAGTTGACCCAACGACTGACCGGCGCCCCCACCGTCAGCAAGGTCCAAACCCTGCAAACCATCCGCACCAGCCGCAACCTCGCCGGCGTGCCGCTGTAGAAGCAAGGCTGGGGCTCTGCCCCAGGCCCCGGCAGGGCGCTGCCCTGCACCCGTAAGGGGA
>CAINEA010000618.1 GCA_903847525.1 uncultured Acetobacteraceae bacterium
TCCGGTCTATCCGTTCCCCGGCAAAGGGCCGATTCTCCAGATGGAATCGAGCGGACTCTACAACCAGAACCAGATCGTCACCAATGTCAATTCGCGCGTGAACCGCAAGATCTCGCTTTTCGGCTACTACATGCTGAACTACTCGCGCAGCAACGCCGACAACGTCAATTCCACCCCCGGCAACCCAAATTCGATGGCCGGGGAATACGGTCGCGCGTTCAACGACGTGCGCAGCCGCGGCACCCTTGGCGGTTCCATCGCGACCATCTGGGACCTCCGGCTCAGCCCGCTGATCACCGTCCAGTCGGGCGCACCCTTCAATATCACGACCGGCGGCGACGTGTACGGCGATACGCTCGCCAACGCCCGGCCCGGGATCTTCACTGGCACGTGCAGCGGCGCGGGACTCTATCAGACTTCCTATGGCTGTCTCGACACCAGCCCCAAAGCCGGCGAGGCCATCCTGCCGCGCAACGCGGGCAACGGCCATGGCCTGTTCAGCGTCGACCTGCGCCTTGCCAAGACATTCAGCCTCCGGCGGGGAGCGAAGGAACAGGCGGCCGGCGGCCCGTCGAGCAGCGGCCCGGCGATTCAGGCCCCGGTCTCAGGTCCCGCCCGCCGCAACGGCATCGGCGGCTTCGACGGCGTTTCGACAGCGATTGGCGACGCCGGCGGCGGCAAGAACTACAACCTGACCTTTTCGATTTCGGCGCGGAACCTGCTGAACCATACCAACCCCGGCCCGACCATCGGCAACGTCGGCTCGGCGCTGTTCGGCCAGTCGAACGAGATCGCCGGCGGCGTCGGTGCTTTTTCGGGCAACGCCAGCAACCGTCGCCTCGAATTTCAGGCGCGCTTCGGATTCTGACGGCGCGGTATCATCGTCCAGTACGCAGCGTTTGTAAGAAGCAGAGTTCGTAAGACGATGGATCAGGCCAGCAAGATCATCGGCCGGCTCGCGGGAGTCGAAGACGTCATCAGCCAGGAGCGCATCGCCTGTGGTGCGTGGAAGCGCGCCGTGGGCAAGCGTATTGCCGCTCGGGCGCGTGCGGTCAAGCTGGTTCGCAATACGCTCATCGTCGAAGTGGAGGACGAGCTCTGGCGGAAGAACCTCTGGTCCTTGCGTTATCAAATCCTGCGCAATCTGGAAAAGGCCGTGGGGCCGGAGATCGTCGCCGAGCTCAGCCTGCGCGTGCTGCCGCAGCGCATCGCGCCGCAGCGGGCCGATTCCGGCGACCGCCTCATTCTGCAGCCGCTTGACCCCCTGATGCAAACCGACGAGGCCAACGGCATCGAAGATCCCGGCATGCGCCGCATCTACAGGGCTGCGCGCCGCCGCGAAACCGCATAGGCAATAATCGGTATTTGCAACTCACCGAGACTCAAGTCCGCTACGTCGCGAAGCTCGCGAACCTTCATCTGACCGACGAAGAACTCGGTCGCATGACCCACGATCTGGGCAGTATCCTTGGCCACATGGACGAACTGGCGAAGATCGACACCGAAGGCATCGAACCGATGTCGCAGGTACTGTTTCCGGAAGAGGAGACGGCCACGCTGCGGTCCGATGTGGAGCGCGAATCGTTCACCAATGAAGAAGCTCTCTCGAACGCACCGGTGTCAGGGGCCGGCTATTTCAAGGTTCCCAGGGTGATTGAGAAATAATGCGAACCCACACTATTGGTTCCATCCGCGAAGGTCTCCAGGCGAAGGAATTCAGTGCCGTTGAGCTCACCCGCGAGGCGCTTGACTTCGCCGAACGCGAGAATCCGAAGACCAACGCTTATCTGCGCCTCGCTCCCGAACGTGCGCTCGCCGCCGCCGCTGCCATTGACCACAAGCTGGCACGCGGTGAAGATCCAGGTCCGCTCGCCGGTGTCTCCATCGCCGTCAAGGACGTGATCCTGACGAAGGGCCTGCGCACCACCTGCGGGTCGCGCATCCTCGAAGAATATATTGCCCCGTATGACGCCACGGCCATCCAGCGCATCGAAGCCGCAGGTGGGGTGATCCTCGGCAAGACCA
>CAINEA010000619.1 GCA_903847525.1 uncultured Acetobacteraceae bacterium
CGGATCAGCTGACGCGAGAGATCGTGGCGCTTTGACAATCCGTGCAAGGTCTCGCCGGAGATGAACTCTTGCGCGGCCTGCCGCTTGAACTCGACGCTGTGGGAACGATGCTTGGTCATGACTTTCATCCTCGGAAAGCCAAGCACCGACGGTCAATTCAAAAGCATCTACCTGTCCACCCCCACGGGCGAACTCCAGAATCTGGAAAGGTTTGCACGCTGTTTTGCATGCAGGCGGCTGGATTTGGCATGGCCCAGTACCAGGCGCGGCTGTATGGCGTCTATGATCGGGTTCTGAACGGGTAATGCGGCTTACCGCATGTTACGGGCGAACCGTTCCAGCAGCTTGAGGGCCGTTGGCGTGGCGGTATCATCGGATTGGCGGATTCCGGCATGGGTATCGGTGATGAACTGGCTGATTGCGCCCATTTCGTCCGGCGTCATCGCGGCGCTTGGGCGAAAGCCCATCGACCATTCCGGGAACAGGCGGGCTTGTGTGGCGCGGTCGAATAGCTGGATGCAGTTGTGGTGCCGCGGGTCCCGGGTGATCCGGGAGTACAGCGCGCGCACGATTTCGGCTTCGCCCTCCAAGAGCTGGATAAAATTGCCGTTGCTGTAGAGCAGCAGGCCGGTGATGCCGGCGGCCTGGTTGTTGGCCTGGGATTTTTTCAACAGGTCCATCAGATCGCTGTCGGAGAACAGTGACCTGGCGGTACTGAGATAAACGAGGCAGCGCAGCATTTACGGTTGGTTCCTATGTGGCCGCGGTTGGCTACCACGGTCTGATATTGGACATTGACCTGGTTTGGCAAAAAAGAACGCCGCCGGGCACTGGGCCGGCGGCGTTCCTGGTTATCGCGAAGCCTCGGGAGAGGAGCCTATTCGACGATCTCCTGCTCCCTGTCCGAGCCGCCTTCGTCCTCGCCTTCGGGCTTGGGCAATGCCGGCAGGTTGGCTTCCGTAAACTCGAAATCCAGCTTGCCGTCCTTCATCGTCACCTTCACCGCGCCACCTTTGACCAGCCTGCCGAACAGCAATTCCTCGGCCAGCGGCTTCTTGATGTATTCCTGGATGACCCGCGAGAGCGGGCGCGCACCGTACAGCCGGTCGTAGCCGCGCTCGGCGAGCCATTCCTTGGCGGCGGAGGAGAGCTCGATCGTCACGTTGCGATCGGCCAGCTGGGCTTCCAGCTGCATGACGAATTTCTCCACCACGCGACCGACGATTTCCGGCGTCAGCGCGCCGAACGCGATGGTCGCGTCGAGCCGGTTGCGGAACTCCGGGGTGAAAAGCCGCTTGATGGCATCCTCGTCCTCTCCCTCGCGGGTCTCGCGTCCGAAGCCGATGGCTTCCTTCGCGAGATCCGAGGCGCCGGCATTGGTGGTCATGATCAGGATCACGTTGCGGAAATCGACCGTCTTGCCGTTGTGATCGGTCAGCTTCCCGTGATCCATGACCTGCAGCAGGATGTTGAACAGGTCCGGATGCGCCTTCTCGATCTCATCGAGCAGCAGAACCGCGTGTGGGTGCTGGTCGATCGCATCGGTCAGCAATCCGCCCTGGTCGAAGCCGACATAGCCGGGCGGCGCGCCGATCAGGCGGGAGATCGAGTGCCGCTCCATGTATTCGGACATGTCGAAGCGGACGATCTCGATCCCGAGCACGCTGGCGAGCTGGCGGGCGACCTCTGTCTTACCGACACCGGTGGGGCCGGAGAACAGGTAGTTGCCGATCGGCTTTTCCGCTTCCCGTAGCCCGGCGCGGGCCAGCTTGATGGCGGCGGACAGGGCCTCGATCGCCTTGTCCTGGCCGAACACCATGGCCTTCAGGTCGCGTTCGAGGTTGCGCAGGGTTTCCTTGTCGTCCGCGGAGACCGACTTGGCGGGAATGCGGGCGATCTTGGCGACGATTTCCTCGACATCCTTCAGAGTGACGGTTTTGCGCCGCTTGTTCTCCGGCAGCAGCATACGCGAGGCACCGACCTCGTCGATCACGTCGATCGCCTTGTCGGGAAGCTTACGGTCGTGAATGTATTTGGCCGACAGATCGACGGCGGCGCGGATCGCCTCGTCGGTGTATTTCACCTTGTGGTGCTTCTCGTAGTTCACCTTCAGGCCGCGCAGGATCTTTACCGCGTCTTCGATGCTCGGCTCGTTGACGTCGATCTTCTGGAACCGGCGCACCAAGGCGCGGTCCTTTTCGAAGTAGTTGCGGAATTCCTTGTAGGTGGTGCTGCCGATGCAGCGCATCGAGCCGCTGGCCAGGGCCGGCTTGAGCAGGTTCGAGGCATCCATCGCGCCGCCGCTGGTGGCACCGGCGCCGATCACGGTGTGGATTTCGTCGATGAACAGGATGCCACTGGGATGGGCTTCCAGTTCGGTGACCACGGCCTTCAGCCGCTCCTCGAAATCGCCGCGATAGCGGGTGCCGGCCAGCAGCGCGCCCATATCGAGGGCAAAGATTGTCGATTTTGCCAAAACTTCGGGCACGTCGCCCTCGACGATGCGCTTGGCCAGGCCTTCGGCGATCGCGGTCTTGCCGACGCCGGGGTCACCGACATAGAGCGGGTTGTTCTTGGTGCGGCGGCACAGGATCTGGATCGTGCGCTCGATCTCCGCGTCACGGCCGATCAGCGGGTCGATCTTGCCGGCCATCGCCTTCTTGTTGAGGTTCACGCAGTAGTTCGACAGCGCGTCCTGGCCGCGCTTGCCGGGCTTTTCCTCGCGCTCGGGTTCCTGGCTGTTGTTCTCGGGTGGGCGTTCGGAACCCTGCACCGGGCGGGCGGCGGAGCGGCCCGGGGCCTTGGCGATGCCGTGGCTGATGAAATTGACCGCATCCAGGCGGGTCATGTCCTGTAGTTGCAGGAAATAGACCGCGTGGCTTTCGCGTTCGCTAAACAGGGCGACCAGCACATTGGCGCCGGTGACCTCGTCGCGGCCGGAGGACTGCACATGAATCGCCGCGCGCTGCACGACCCGCTGGAAGCCGGCGGTCGGCTTGGGGTCGCCCTGGCGGTCCGTCGCCAGACCGGCCAGATCCTTGTCGAGGAATTCGGAAAGGTCGGTGCGGAGCTTGTCCACATCGACGCCACAGGCCTTGAGCACGGCCGTGGCATCCTGGTCTTCCAGCAGGCCGAGCAACAGGTGCTCGAGCGTGGCGTATTCGTGCTTGCGCTCACTGGCAAAGGACAGGGCGCGGTGCAGCGTCTGTTCAAGGTTCCGTGAAAGCATGGTCTAGACGCTCCTACGCGCTGTATCCGGTTTAACGATCGCGGCCGGATGGTTGCTCGCTTCAGGATGGCCCGTTTGCGAGCGGATTACCATCAAGTGGTGCTTTGCAAACGCTGTTCCAACATCCTGTCCCAAGGTTTCATTTTGGGGCCGCTCCAGTCTTATTTCGCCAGTCCTGTCCCGCCGGTCCCTTTTGCCGTTAGTCCTTTTCTATCGTACATTGCAGAGGATGCTGGTTCTGGCGCGCCAGGTCCATCACTTGTGTGACCTTGGTCTCCGCGACCTCGTACGTGTAGACCCCGCATACGCCGACGCCGCGGCGATGGACGTGCAACATGATGCGGGTGGCTTCCTCGCGGGATTTCTGGAAGAAGCGCTCCAGCACGTGCACAACGAATTCCATCGGCGTGTAATCGTCGTTCAACATCAAGACTTTGTACATCGCGGGCTTGCGGGTTTTCGGACGCGCCTTGACCACGACGCCGGTATTCGGGCCTTCGGTTCCGCCGCCGCGCTTGTCGTTGTCGCTGAGTCGGACATCGACAGGCCCAAATCCGGAGGCCCCAATTCCGTGCGGGCCTGCGCCATCAGGCTGGTTCGGGGTCGGCTTGAAGGCGTTCGAATCGGGGTCGCTCATTCTCGGGCCGCTCATATCTGGTTGTCGCTCATCTCTAAACTGCGTGACCTTACCACCGCGTCTCGCCAAAGCGCCTCGATGGCATCGCCCATGGGTTACCGAGGACTCCGGGCCGGACGTGCTGGCACCAGATTTCGCCACTGGAGAGAGAAGCATATCGGATGCGAGGGGGTGGATAAAAGGGGTTCGCTTCAGAGAGTGCGCCAGCGGCCGAGCAAGCCGCAATGCGCCTGTCGCGGGACAAGAGAGCTTCGGGGTGAAGCAAGCCATGCGCAAGACAGGCGTGGCACCCGCAGAACAGATATTAGCCGAAGGTGGTTCAGAACCGCGGAAGGAAATAGCTAGGGCCGGATAGTGGCGCCGGAATGCAAAAAAAAGGCCCGGGCGTGTGCCCGGGCCTCTCTTTCGCAAAGCCGCCTACCGGGGGGAGCAGCGGCAGCTTTGCTAACTCCGACCGCGAACCGTTGTTCAGGCGGCCTTGCCGAACTTCTCAACAGCGAGGTTCACGCGCGCGGTGATCGGCGCCAGGGCCTGCTCGGTCAGCTTCACCGAGGCGTCGGTCAGCTTGCCGCTCTCCGCCATGGCCTTTTCCAGCGACGTGCGCGCCAGGCTCGACTGCAGATCGATCGCTTCCTTCAGCGACTTCACGGTGCCGAGAGACTTGAACAGGCTCACGGTTTCTTCGAACGAGGCCTGCGCAGTGGCGGCAATGTGCTTGGACAGGTCCTGCACGCCGGTTGCCCAGATCTGGCCGGACTTGGTGATCGCCTCGATGTTGCCCTGACCGAATGTGACCAGTTCTTCCGCTGTCTTCATTGCCTTCTCCATTCCTTCCTTCAGCTTCGCCTGGGTCTGCTCAAGCCCGACGGTCGCCTGGGCCATGCCTTCCTTCAGGCCAGCCACGGTCTGCTCGAAACCCTTCGTGGTCGCTTCGGTGGCGGTCGCCTTGATGGTGTCGACGGTCTCGATGATCTTCTGTTTCTTATCGCTCATAGGAGGCTCCATACTTTTGCAGCTGTTTCGGGCCGTCCGCCTGCATCCCGAAGCGTGGCAATGCCCAGGCAGGCGCTCGATGGCTATGTGTTTTGCTGCAGTGCAACACGAGTGAAGTTCTAAAAGGCGTCTGTCTCAGAAGCAAGAGAAATTTGTGCAGCGCAGCATAAATTTTTATGCAACAGGTTTGGCCGCCTTTTCGGCCGTTTCTGCGCGTTGAATGCAGGCTCTAGGCGGGCCGTTGCCTGTCCGGAGATGTAACGAGAGACGGCCGTTAACCCATTCTGTTTTTTCTATTTCTGCTGTTTGGACTGGACAGGCTAGCGCTGCTGGCCGTAGAATCTTCTTTGCTTTGAAGGGGTGGTTGCGCATGATATCGGATCGGCAGCAGGATCGCGGAATCGTGCGATTGGTCGTTGCTGGGCTGTGGCTGGGACTGTTGATGCTTTGCTGCGCGACGCAGGCGTTCGCCCAGGTTGGATCCGCCCGATACAGCTCGATCATCGTGGATGCGCGGACCGGCAACGTGATCTCCGCGGTGAATGCCGACGAGCCGCGCCATCCCGCCAGCCTGACCAAGCTGATGACGCTTTACATGCTGTTCGAGGCCTTGCGCGACCGTCGGATCAGCCTGGGCGAATTGGTGCCGGTTTCCGCCCACGCGGCGTCGATGTCGCCCACGAAGCTTGGCCTGGTGCCCGGTGCGAAGATCACCGTGGAGGAAGCGGTGCTTGGCCTTGTGACGAAATCCGCCAACGACGCCGCGGCCGCGCTGGGAGAAATGCTGGGTGGCAGCGAGGATCGCTTCGCGCAGATGATGACGCTGCGGGCCCGCGCCCTGGGGATGAACCATACCGTGTTCCAGAATGCCTCCGGCCTGCCCGACCCCGACCAATGGACGACGTCGCGCGACCTGGCGATCCTCGGACGCCGGCTGGTGATCGATTTCCCGGCCTATTACGGATATTTCAGCACCCCGAGCTTCACATTTCGCCGGCGCGTGATGTTCAACCACGATCACCTGTTGCAGACCTATCCGGGGGCCGATGGGATGAAGACCGGCTACACGCAGGCGTCCGGCTATAACCTGGTCACCTCCGCGGTGCGTGGGGGGGTTCGGCTGATCGGCGTTGTAATGGGCGCACGGTCCAGCGGTGAGCGGGACGTTCATATGGCGAGCCTGCTGGACCAGGGCTTCGACGAGATGGATGTCGCGCCGGTCCGCCGTGAACCGCGGCGGGACCGACCGATGCCGGCTTTGTTCACGACCGCCAAGGCGGCGGTGATGCCACCGGTGGTCACGCACACCGCCAACTACGCCGCCCCGGCCGCTGCCAAGCCGCGCGTGGCGGCTGCCGCGCCGGCGGCGCGCTATGCGGTGCAGGTGGGCTCGTTCGCCAGCGAGCGCGCGGCGAGGGAGGCGGCGAACTCGGCGCGGCGCCTGGCCGGAGCGGGGGAGCCCCGGGTCGAAGCGGTGGCAGGGGGCGGTCGCATCAAGGGGTCATGGCGGGCGCAACTGGGCGGGCTGTCCAGCTCTGACGCGCCGGCAACCTGCGCGGCCCTGATCCGGCACAAGGTGCCGTGCATGGTAATTCGCCCGGACTCGAACCAAGTCGCCAGCCGCTAGGTTGCTGGCTTGGGTGTTGACCCGGTTACCCGGGGTCAACACCTCTTGCGTCAGAATCGATCGTCTCAGAGTTTGACGCAGGCCTCGTCGAAGCTCAGGCGCGGAGACCGCTCGAACAGGCCGGTGGGATCGCCATAGCCCAGATTAACTATGAAGTTGGACCGCCAGCCGCGATCCTGCAGGAAGATCTCGTCCACCTTGGCGTTGTCGAAACCCGACATCGGGCCGGTGTCGAGGCCGATCGCGCGGGCCGCCATGATCAGGTAGGCGCCCTGCAACGTGCCGTTGCGGAACGCGGTGGTTGCGGCCAGGCCCTCGTTGCTGGTGAACCAGGACCGGGCGTCCTGGTTGTGCGGGAAGAGCTGGGGGAGCTTTTCGTAGAAGCGTGGGTCGTAGGCGACGATGGCGACGACCGGGGCGGTCATGGTCTTTTCCATGTTGCCGCTGGACATCGCCGGCGCGAGGCGGTCCTTGGCTTCCTTGGTGCGCAGGAACATGAAGCGCGCCGGCGAGGAGTTGGCCGAGGTCGGGCCCATCTTCAGGATGTCGTAGATCTGTTGGATCTGCTCGTCCGTGACAGGCTGGTCGGTCCACTTGTTCTGCGAGCGCGCGTTCAGAAGCAGCGCGTCGAGCGCGCCCTGGTCGATGGTCATTCTGATATTCCTATGGGTTGGGACGACCCACTATAGGCGTCAGAAATCGACCTGTTCAACCGCCACCACTTCCGGGACGTAGTGGCGCAGCATGTTCTCGATGCCGTGCTTCAGCGTGGCGCGCGAGGACGGGCAGCCGGAGCAGGCTCCCTGCATGTGCAGTTTCACCACGCCTTCGCGGAAGCCGCGGAACACGATGTCGCCGCCGTCGCTGGCCACCGCCGGGCGGACGCGGGTGTCGAGCAGTTCCTTGATCTGGGCGACGATCTCGGCATCCTCGGGGGCGACATCCTCGTCGGGTTCGTCATCCGCATCGGTCATCGAGGCGTCCATGACCGGTCTGCCGGCGACGAAATGCTCCATGATGGCGCCGAGCACCTGCGGCTTCAGCGCCTGCCAGTCCGTGTCCTCGGACTTGGTGACGGTGATGAAGTCGCCGCCGAGGAAGACGCGGGTGATGCCGGGCAGGGTGAACAGCGTGCTGGCAAGCGGGCTGCGGGCGGCGAGGCCGGGACCGGCGAAATCGGCAGTGCCGGTGCCCATGACGTCGCGTCC
>CAINEA010000620.1 GCA_903847525.1 uncultured Acetobacteraceae bacterium
ATCTACGGCACGCTCTGGCTAATCTGCATCGCCTATATCGTGCGCTATATGCCGTATGGGCTGCGCTACACCTATGCCGGGGTGCTACAGATCCATCGTGAGCTGGAGGAGGCGGCGGGCGTGTCCGGCGCCACGCTCGGGCAGCGGCTGCGGCGGATCGTCGCGCCGCTGCTGTCGCCGGCGCTGGTTTCCGCGTGGCTGTTCATCTTCCTGATCGCATCGAAGGAACTATCCATGGCCATCCTGCTGGCGGGACCGACATCGCATGTGATGGCGGTGGCGATGTTCGAGCTATGGACCAACGGCCAGGGCGGCGAGTTGTCCGCGCTGGGCCTGATCTGGACGTTGCTGATGACGGTGGGGGCGAGCCTGTTCTACATCACCGCGCGCCGGCAGGGCGGCGGGGCGTTCGGGCATTGAGCATGACCCAGCCTTCTTTGGCGGTTGCCGGCCTACGCAAGCTGTATGCGGGCGGCGGCGGGATCGAGGACGCCTCGTTCTCTCTGGCGCCCGGCACGTTCTTCACCCTGCTGGGGCCGAGCGGGTGCGGCAAGACCACGACCTTACGCTGCATCGCGGGGTTGGAGGAACCGGACCAGGGGGTGATCCGGGTGGGCGCGGAGCTGTTCTTCGATGCCGCAGCCGGTGTTTCCGTGCCGTTGAACCGGCGCGAGATCGGGATGGTGTTCCAGTCCTACGCGATCTGGCCGCATATGAGCGTGTTCGAGAACGTGGCGTTTCCGCTGCGGGTGGCGAAGGACCGCGGCTATGGGCGGGCGGAAGTGGAAAGACTGGTCGGCGATGCGCTGGCGATCGTCGATCTGGGCGGGTTCGGCGCCCGCTCGGCGACCCAGCTTTCCGGTGGGCAGCAGCAGCGCGTGGCTCTGGCCCGGGCCATCGTGCGCCAGCCGAAGCTGCTACTGCTGGACGAGCCGCTGAGCAACCTGGACGCGGCGCTGCGGGAGGGGATGCGCAACGAGCTGAAGCGGTTGCAGCGGCAACTGGGGGTGACGACGGTCTATGTGACGCATGACCAGACGGAGGCGCTGGAGATGTCGGACACGATCGCGGTGCTGAACAAGGGCCGGATCGTGCAGATGGGCACGCCGAGGGAGATCTATTTTCAGCCGGCGGATGCGTTCGTGGCCGGGTTTGTCGGCACGACCAATCTGCTGGCCGGTGTGGCGGAAACCGGTGGCGACCGGGTGCGGCTGACAGGCGGCGCGGCGATTCGCTGCAGTCTGCCCGCCGGCATGCTGGCTGGGCAGGCTGTCCTGGTGGCGGTGCGGCCGGAAACGATCACGCTGCTGGATCGCGGCATGGCCGGGGCGTTGGATGCGAACGAGATGGCCGGCACCGTGGAACAGGCCAGTTTCATCGGTGACCGGATGCGCTACACCATACGGACCGGCGACCTGCTCCTGGTGGTGTATGCGCCGCCGACGGCGAGCCCGGTTGTCGGCGATACCGCGATGCTGGCGTTTTCCCCGGAGGCCGCGTTCGCCGTTCCGGCCTGAGGCCGAGTGGAGATGGAGGCATGCGGCGTCTCGACCCAGCCACGGGCGCGGTAATTGTCGGCACAGTCCCGGGCGGCCGTGCGCTCGGCATCCGGACCGCACTGCACGACCTGACCGGTTCGTGGATCCTTCATGAAGATGATCTGCGGGGTACAAGCCGCCAGACCGATGAGAGCGGCGAGTGCCAAGCCACGCAAAAGCCAGGGGGTCATAGCGGTTCTCCGGATGCGGTAGAGCTTGACTGAATCACGTTCTTCATAGGGCGGAATGAAAAAGCTGCCAAAACAATGATCCAAGCAGCAGCGGGAATTCTACCCGCGCCGATCCTGCTCTGACAACGACGTGCAGAATGGCCCTCGCCGACGCCGGATTACCGGACGCAAGCGCTGATCCTCGCAACATCCGAGGGCGGACCGCCCGATATGGGGCCGGAAGTTAAGACGGTCGCAGGTGAATCGCAGATGCCCACCTTCTTGGCTGGCACCTGCCTCGATTTCTCAGATCTGTAAATTAAAAACCAATGATTTGGGAAGAATACTCCCATCCGATGGATAAGTTTGTCGTTCGTAAGCCCGGTTATTATATCTTCAGGAGATAAATATATGTTTGAATACCCCTTTAACGGCGCGTTACTTGGTTCTACCGCGGCGTTGGCCGTATTGGCCACGGGCATGGGGCCAAAGGACGCGTATGCGGTGCCGACGCCGACGCTGCATGGGTTTTGTTATGGCAGCTCGGCATGCGCGGACACGTCGACGCCTGCTATCGATGCTGCCAACCAGCACACCTACACGCTGAACAATCCGACGAGTTTCGGCTTTTATGCGTCCGGCGGACCGACAACCGGTGATTTTCGCGTCGATATCCTTGTTCCGGATATCGCCGCCGCCCCGGCCGGCTTCGTGATCAGCGGAACCCAGGGCGGGGTGTCCAACAACCTGACGATCGGGCCGGTCACGGCGAGCCTGGTCAGTGCAACCCCCTGGTCCAGCGGCTCTCTGGCCGACTATCTCGGGAACAACGCCAAGCCGGCCAACCCGATCGGGGCCTATACGTCGGCCATGGCGGGGCTGTCGGTCTCGGCGACCAGCTTCTGGGTCTATAGCGCCGATCTCGGCACGAGCACGCTGCAGAGCGGTCCGAACGATCTGAAGGGCCCTTTGCTGAGCGTCGGCAAGCTGCCGATCGGGTCGTATATCGCCGGTTTCCTGGACCCGACCGGCAGTGTGCAGTGGTCGGGAACCGCCAACAGCGGTGCGATATTGGAAGAAACGGCGCCGATTATATTCTCAGCGTCTTCTTCTTCGTCGATCCCTGAGCCAACCAGCCTGCTGGTGATGGCTACAGGGGTGCTCGGTTTGGGCGCGATCCGGCGCTGGCGGCGGTAGTGGTTCGCCCCTGAAGGCGGTTCAGGGCGAAGGGAGCCGCTGTAGGGGCTGTTCGCAGCCCCGCACCCTCCCCTCGCGCCCCATAGCGGGCCGAGAGGGGAAGGCGAAAAGGTAGCTGGAGCCGTCGTGCTAGGCGGCCTGTTGGCTGGCTTTGCGGCGGCGAGCCAGTCCCAGGCCCGTCAGGCCGGCACCGAGCAGCGCAATCGAGGTCGGTTCAGGGACGTAGGCGTAGCCGCTGACGAGCAGACGTTCCTTCCCCGGTGCATCCAGATTTGGGTAGTTGATGCAGGAATAGGGGGTGCACTCGCCCGATAGCGGGTTCTGCGCATAGCCGGCGTCGAGAATGAACGGATCGAGGCCGGGGACGTTCAACGGGTGATCGAAAGTCATGTAGAGCAGTAGGGAATAGGTGGCGTTGTTCAGCGAGATGGCGAAGGTATCCGGCGCCCCCGTCGCGGCCGCGTAATCCCCGTTCGCAGCCGAGAAATTCTCACCTGGTATGACCGTGAACCCGTCGAGCGCGGTTCCGGTGGAGGTCTGGAAGCTCCAGCCGGGGTTCACATAGCCATAGACGTTCAGGGAGAACTCCCCGGTCAGCGACGTTCCGTCGCTGAAGGTGCCGACGACGTCGATGGGTAGGTTGTACTGCGGCGCTGCATAGGCAGGGGCAGACAGCAGGCTCGCGGGCAGCAGGCCGGCAGCGAGGCACAGCATGGTGGCGGAGCGGTTCAAAAAACGTGACATGACATCTCCGATGAGGCGATCAACACTGCTGGTGAAACACGACGAACCGATTTTCGAGGATTTATGGACTATTAATGATTTATATATATTTTTTTATTCGGTCTGCAAGCGGATTTTTACCCTTCCGGCAAGGCATGCCTACGGGTTTCGCAAGACGGCAAATCTGCCTAGTGTGTGGGGTATGAACCAGACAGATGCAGGCAGCCTCGGGCCGCTCGTTGACACTCACGCGCATATCTATCCGCGGAATACGCCACTGATCGATGGCGCGACCCACAAGCCATCGCGTGACGTGACCGCCGAGGAATATCTGCGCGTGCTGGATGAGCATGGCGTGCTGTTCGGGGTGCACGCGGCGGCGAGCTTCATGGGGCCTTACAACGATTACACGCTGGCCGCCCTGGCCAGCCACCGGCGGCTGCGGGCGACGGTGATCGTCGATCCCGCCATCAGCCCGATGGAATTGAAGGCGATGGATGCGGCGGGGGTCGTGGGCATCCGGTTCTCCTTGCACAATTACAGGACCATTCCGGACCTGCGTTCGGTGGACTACCAGCGCCTGTTGCGCCGCGTCGCCGATCTGGACTGGCATGTGCATGTCTACGCGGAGGGCGAGCGGGTCGCCGAGCTGACAGACCAGTTGCTGGCCGCCGATGTGAAGATCGTGATCGATCATTACGGCAACCCGGAGGCCGCTTCCGGAATGAATGCACCCGGTTTCCAGGCGGCGCTGCGGGCAATCGGTTCCGGACGCGGGTGGGTGAAGGTGTCGGCGCCGTATCGTACGCCAGGGGCGGATCATGCGGCGCTGGCGGCGAAGCTGCTGGCCGAGGGCGGGCCGGAGCGGCTGCTGTTCGCCAGCGACTGGCCCTTCGTGGGGCATGAAACCAAGGTCACCTATCGGCAGATGATCGACAGTTTCGAGCAGGTCATTCCAGATCCGGCGATCCGCGCACGGATCGGCCGGACGGCGGCGACGCTGTATAAATTTGCCTGACGCGCAAGCGGGATAAATTAACCTGACGCGCAAGCGGGATAAATTTACCTGACGCGCAAGCGGGATAAATTCACCTGACGCACATGCGGGCCGGCCTTTAGCCGGACGCAACTCCGGGGCCGGTTATTTTGGGTGCGATTGCCTGTTTCCGGGGCAGCGATCCCTAGCCGCTCGTTCCCTGATATGTCCGTTCCCTGCCCTGTTCCTGTGGCACGTTCCGCTGGACGTTCGTCTGGCATGCAGTTTGCGTCGTGCTGTTCGCGTTGCGTGACCCGGCCCTCGGCTCATCGGCGGGGCGGAGCGGCATGACGCCAACACAGGAGAGAGACATGGCCGACGGGATGGCGAAATCGAAGAACCTGCGCCGGCGCGACCTGATGAAGGGCGTCGGCGGGCTGGCCGGTTTGGCCGCGGGTTCCGGCGCGATCACCGGCTTTCCGTATGTGCACTCGGCGGAGCCCAAGGTGCTCCGCTATCTCGGAACCGCGGTGAATGAAGGGGATGCGATCTCGAAGAAATGCTTCGAGGATACCGGCATCAAGATCGAATACATCACCGCCACCACGGACGATGTGACCAAGCGCGTGATCACCCAGCCCAATTCGTTCGATGTGCTGGACACCGAGTATTTCAGCCTGAAAAAGCTGATCCCGTCGGGCAATATCCAGCCGCTGAATGCCCGGAAGATCCGGGAATTCGACAACATCACGCCGGTCTTCACCAAGGGCGAGTTGCCGAACGGCAAGAAGATCGGCGGCCAGGGCACCGCGCCGTGGAAGGTGCTGTATCTGGAGGGGCCGGGTTCCACCCAGTTCTCCAAGACCCCGACCGACTATGTGACCCTTATTCCGACTGTGTACAACGCCGACACGCTGGGCATCCGGCCCGACCTGATCAAGCGGCCGATCAATTCGTGGAAGGAGTTGCTGAACCCGGAATTCAAGGGCAAGGCGGCGATCCTGAACATTCCGTCGATCGGCATCATGGATGCCGCGATGGTCGTGGAAGCGACCGGTCAGTACACCTATCCGGACAAGGGGAACATGACCCGGGCCGAGATCGACCTGACCATGAAGATCCTGACCGAGGCGAAGAAGTCCGGACAGTTCCGCGCCTTCTGGAAGGATTTCAACGAGAGCGTGAACCTGATGGCGTCGGGCGAGACGGTAATCCAGTCCATGTGGTCGCCGGCGGTGACCAAGGTTCGCTCACAGGGGATCCCCTGCGTGTTCCAACCGTTGCAGGAGGGCTATCGGTCCTGGGCGTCGGGGTTCTGCGTTTCCAAGGCGACGAGCGGCGCCAAGCTCGATACTGCCTATGAGTTCGTCAACTGGTTCCTGTCCGGCTGGGCCGGCGCCTATCTCAACCGGCAGGGCTATTATTCCGCGGTGCTGTCCACGGCGCAGAAGAACATGGAGCCGTATGAATGGGCCTATTGGATGGAGGGCAAGCCGGCGGCGCAGGATATCCGCGCGCCGGATGGCTCGGTGCTGGAAAAGGCCGGAGCGGTGCGGGATGGCGGTTCGTACGATGAGCGCATGGGAAGCGTGGCGTGCTGGAACGCGGTAATGGACGAGAACGACTATATGGTTCGAAAATGGAATGAGTTCATCGCCGCCTGAAGCCGGTGGTGAGCGTTTCCCGGCCGGCCGGCCGGCGGTTTGCGCGGCTGCGACTGTCGGGCGAGGCGGTTGCCTGGCTGCAGGCGCTGCCGATGGGGCTGGTGTTCGGACTGTTCTTCCTGTTGCCGCTGGCCCTGGTCGTGATGGTCAGCTTCTGGGACTACAACGAGTACGAGATGATCCCTGCCTTCTCGGGCCGGGGCTATAGCGACACGTTCGAGGGCTGCCTGGCGCAGTTGCCGGATCTGTGCACCATCCTACGGACCTATGCCAAGACGGTGAAACTATGCTTCCTGGTGTGGCTGTTCACGCTGGGGATCGGTTTCACCGTGGCGTATTTCCTGGCGTTCCACGTGAAGTCGAAGACCTGGCAGATCGGGTTGACGCTGCTGTGCACGATCCCGTTCTGGACCTCGAACGTGATCCGCATGATCGCCTGGATCCCATTGCTCGGCCGCAACGGGTTGGTGAACCAGGCGCTGACGGGCCTGCGCCTGACGCCGCAGCCGGTGGAGTGGCTGCTGTTCTCCGAATTCTCCGTGGTGTTGTCGCTGGTGCATCTGTTCACCTTCTTCATGGTGGTGCCGATCTTCAATTCGATGATCCGGATCGACCGATCGCTGATCGAGGCGGCCTATGATGGCGGCGCGACGGCGCTGCAGACGCTGGTGAATGTGGTGATCCCGCTGTCCAAGCCGGGGATCGTGATCGGGTCGATCTTCGTGATCACGATCGTGATGGGCGACTTCATCACCGTGGGCGTGATGGGCGGGCAGCAGATCGCCTCGGCCGGCAAGATTATCGAGACGCGGCTGAATGCGCTGCAGTTCCCCGCGGCGGCGGCGAACGCGGTGATCCTGCTTGGCTTCACGCTGATGATTATCTTCCTGCTGTCCAAGCTGGTCGATATACGCAAGGAGCTTTGAATGGTGTGGGGACGGCCGGTCGCGTTCTATGCGCTGGCGGCGTTCTTCGCCGCGTATGTGCTGTTCTTGTACGGGCCGATGATCGCGATCTTTGTCCTGTCATTCCAGGGGCCGCAGGGCGGGCTGACGTTTCCGATGAACGGCGTGTCCCTGTTCTGGTTCGAGAAGCTGTTCGCCGGTGGCGGGATCGTGAATATCGGCGCCGCGTTCCGCCGTTCGCTGCTGCTCGGCGCGGTGGTGATGATCCTGACGGTGGTTATCTCGGTATGCTCGGGGCTGGCCTTCCGCAAGCGGTTTCGCGGCTCGGCGGCGCTGTTCTATGTGGCGGTGGCGAGCCTGATCGTGCCGTCGATCATCACCTCGCTCGGTATCGCGCTCGAGTTCCGCATCCTCGACGACGGCATCAAGAAATTCGGCCCGGACTGGCTGGCGGCGGATCACACCACCTGGATGGGATTGTTCACATCCGGGCTGGGGGCGCATTTGACCTGGACGCTGCCGTTCGGCCTGTTGATCATGTTCGCCATCTTCAACCGCTTCAACCCGAGCTACGAGGAGGCCGCGCGCGACCAGGGAGCGACGGCCTGGCAGGGCTTTCGCTATGTGGTGCTGCCGTTGATCCTGCCGTCGGTCGTGGGGATCGGGCTGTTCGGGTTCACCCTGTCTTGGGACGAGATCGCGCGGTCCAGCCAGGCGATCGGGGAGGTGAACACGCTGCCGCTGGAACTGCAGGGACTGACGACCACGGTCACGCGGCCGGATGTGTATGCGTTGGGAACGCTGACATCGGCGGTTTCCTTCGTGGTGATCCTGGCGGCGTTGGCCGGCATCCGGCTGTTGCAGCGCCGAACGTCTCGTTCGGCCAGGGACGCCGTGGCGGGACCTGCCCGGTGATGGCGACGCGAGGTTCAGGTGACCTGCGTGGAAGAGTCCAGACGGGAGGGCCAGGGTAATGCGCATATTTGTGGTTAATCCGAACACGACGGCGTCTATGACCGCCAAGATCGGCGCGGCCGCGCGCATGGCCGCCGCCCCCGGCACCGAGATCGTCGCCGTTAATCCCGAGAGCGGGCCGGCCTCCATCGAAGGCTATTTCGATGAGGCCTACAGCGTGCCTGGATTGCTCGATGAGATCGCGAAGGGCGAGCGGGCGGGTGCGGACGCGCATGTGCTGGCCTGTTTTGACGACACCGGGCTGGAGGCGGCCCGCAGCGCGGCGGGGGCGCCGGTGATCGGCATCGGCGAGGCGGCGTTCCATCTTGCCTGTCTGCTCGGGCACCGGTTTTCCGTCATCACCACGCTGTCGCGATCGATTGCGGCGATCGAGACCAATCTGCTGAAATATGGCCTGGATCGGCGCTGCGGCCGGGTGCGGGCCGCCGAGGTGCCGGTGTTGGCATTGGAAGATCCGGCATCCGGTGCGACGGCGCGCATTGCCGAGGAGATCGAGCGCGCCAAGGCGGAGGATCGGGCCGAGGTGATCGTGCTGGGATGCGCCGGCATGGCCGATCTGGCGGCGCGGCTTTCCAGCGCGCATGGCATTCCCGTCGTCGATGGCGTCGCGGCGGCCGTCAAGCTGGCGGAGGCCTTGGCGAGCCTGGGTTTGCGCACATCGAAGATCGGCGCCTACGCCGCCCCCCTGCCGAAGGTCTACATGGGGCTATTCGCGGAGGTCGGGCGGGCCCTCGGCTGATGGGATCGTGCCGATGACCGCGGGAATCTGGGTGCATGCCGAGGTGGAACGCTTGCAGAATGCGGCAAAGCATTGGCATGCCGGTTGCAGCAACGGCAGTCGATTTTCCCGCCACAACGAAGAGACCGCATCATGCAACTGTCCCGTCGTCCCGCATATCACCTCGGCCCCTGGCGCATCCGCCTGCTGGCAACCACCATCCTCGCTGCTGCACCCCTCGGCTCGGCTTTCGCGGACAAGGGCAATTCGCCGGATGTCACGGTATCGGAGAGCCTCTCCTACCTCGCGTCCAACAGCAGCACCATTTTGCTTAATCTTGGGACGTCTTCGGTAAGCGGCTACGTTACCAACAATACCCTCAGCTTCGGTGACGGAAATTCAATCTCGTTCGATGGCAAGGCCGGTGTCTTTCACGGCGGGGCTCCGGGCGTCGCGGCAGCACCATACACGCCCGTGGGCCTCGATACCTCGAACTATCTGGCCGCCGAACCGAATGGAAACGTAACCATAAAATATAGCGAGCAGCAGAAGTATTTCGGAATCGACTGGGGATCGGTGGATAAGTACAATTCGCTTACCTTCTACAACGGCGATAAGCTGGTCGACACGGTCACCGGCGACCAGATTGCGGCAAACGCCAACGGCAACCAGACATCGCAGGGGTCGTATCTGGTCAACATCAACTTCAACGGCGATACCTCGTACGACCGGGTGGTAGCCTCCTCCTCGACACCCGCTTTCGAATTCAACACCGTCGCGTTCAGCACGGAGGTCGTATCGCTGGAACCGGGCAAAGGCACGGACAAGCCGACAATCGTCTATGCGAGTGACCCGAAGAACCCCGAGGTGCTGGGCGTTCCCGCGCCGATGCCGGAAATCGGGTCCACTCCGCTCGGGGCGGCCGTCCTGGCGGGCGCATTCGGCTTCGCCGGCTGGCGTCGACGGAAGGGGTAATCCGGCGCCGGAGATAGCGGTCATGCAGGGCGCGTCGCATCCCGCAAGCGTCGCTTGCAATTTGCCCAGGATCGGCGGGCTCGGCGCCGGAGGTCTGGCCTGCGCCATCCTGACGCTGGGCTGGTTGCATACGATCGAGTTCGATGTTGTTGCCGGCTGGCGCGTCGACGGCGCTGCCGCGGCACAGCATTTGTTCGGCATCAGTCTGCTCGCACCTATCACGCTCTGCGTCAGCGGGGCGTCCCTGATACGCCACGTGGACGCGGTGCGCTGGCCCCCGGCGTGGGGGATCCTGTTGTTCGCGTCCAGCGCGCTGATACCGAGCAGCGCGGTCGCCGCGCTTGCACTGGGGCTGTTCGGCGGCTGGATGGCCGTGCGTTCGAGTGGGGCGGCGCGGTTCGCGGCGGGCTGCATCGCGGGGCTGGGCGTTTGCGCGCTTTGGGCGTCGGTGGGACAGCGCGTGCTTTCGACACCGCTGCTGACGGCGGATGCATCCGCGGCCCAGTGGGTGCTCGGTTGGTTCGTGCCCGGCGTGATGCGGGATGGCAACGTGCTGACGACGCTGGCCGGGCATCGTGTGGTTATCCTGTTGGCCTGTGCGACCAGTACCGCCCTGCCGGTGATCCTGCTGGCCAGCACGGCGATCGCGGTGCGCGATGCGCGTCGGCTGACGGCCCGCTGGGTGGGCGCCATAGCCCTGCTGAGTGCGACCTTCATCTTCCTGAACATTGTCCGGCTGGCCTGGTTGAGCCGTTCGGCGAGCGACTATGCGCTGGTGCATGGGCCGTTTGGACAGAATGTCTTCGACGCGCTGCAGATCGTGCTGGTTCTGACGGCGGCCAGGCTGGGGGGAAGCCGGGATGAACCGGCGCGTTCGCGGCCGGAGATCGTCGCGCGTCCCGGCAATCCCAGGCTGGGGAGCGCTACGATCCGCTATGGCCTGCCGGCCTGCCTGCTGGCGGGCCTGGCGCTGACGGGCATGCGCTACAGCCAGCCGGACGAAAATTTGGCCGATGAAACGGCCGGAGCGGTAGCGAGTTTGCTGGCGAGCGAAGGCTGGCAGTTCGCCGGAACGCGCGAGTTGATCGCCAGTACCGGGTATATCGTGTTGGATTTTCGTCACCCTGGATGCAAGGCGCCCGTGTCGGTTGCCTTGCTGCCCGGCAGCACCGAGGCGGCTGCGGCCGCCCTGGATGCGCTCGGTCCCGAAATCGGCTTTCTCCATGCGGGGAAGCTCGGTCCGGTGCCGCCGGATGGAATGATGCTCGATCAATTGTCCATCGGTGCCCTGCTCCGCCGGTTGCGCCTGGGAGAGCGCGCGATGCCGCTGCTCGCCATTGCGCCGGCGCCGCGGCCGGAAGCCGGCCTTTGCGCACCGCCACAGGCTGCCGCATGGGAACGGCTGCGGCCCGAGGTAGCGGCGTTCTGAGCCTGCGCGCTTCCAGCAGGTTTTCTCGGCCCGGCTGCCGGAGGTGGATTGCGATCTTGGCCGAAAGCGCGTGATATACTGGCCGGTAGTATAGCCGACCCGCGCCTTTATCCCGGGCCGGTGACATGGGAGCGGGAGAAACCACATGAATGTCATCAACGCGGTCGCGGAGCGGCCGGACACGGCCAAGGCGACCACCTACGACGCCATCATCATCGGTGCCGGCATTTCCGGCATGTTCATGCTGTATCGCCTGCGCGAGTTGGGGATGACGGCGCGGGTGTTCGAGATGGGCACCAATGTGGGCGGCACCTGGTACTGGAACCGCTATCCCGGCGCGCGCTTTGACTCCGAAAGCTGGACCTACGGCTATTCCTTTTCCAAGGAGCTGATGCAGGAATGGGACTGGAAGGAGCATTTCTCCCCCCAGCCCGACACGCTGGAATATCTCAACCATGTCGCCGACAAGTTCGACCTGCGCCGGGACATGCAGTTCCGCAGCACGGTCACATCAGCGCATTGGGATGACGCGGCGAACCAGTGGCATGTGACGCTGGAAGGCGGCCAGAAGGCGACGTCCCGCTTCCTGTTCACCGCAGTGGGCATCCTATCGGCGCACACCCTGCCCGCCATTCCCGGCCGGGAGAGTTTCCAGGGGCCGGCCTACCACCCCGCGCGCTGGCCGCACACGCCGGTGGATTTCACCGGCAAGCGCGTCGGTATCATCGGCACCGGGGCGACAGCGATCCAGGCGATCCCGGAGATCGCCAAGCAGGCAAAGCAGTTGACCGTATTCCAGCGCCGGCCGAACTGGGCCGCGCCTTTGCACAACTCCAAGATCAGCAAGGAGGAAATGGAGAAGATCAAGGCCCGCTACGACGAGATCTATGCCTACTGCGCCACGACGCCGATGTGGTTCATCCACCAGATGGATCACCGCAAGACCCTGGAAGTGCCGAAGGAGGAGCGCGAGGCGTTCTGGGAAAAGCTGTATGCCGAACCCGGCTTCGGCATCTGGCTGGGCAATTTCCGCGACATCGGGACCGATGAGGAAGCCGCTGCCGCGATCAGCGAGTTCATTGCCAACAAGATCCGCCAGCGCGTGAAGGACCCGAAGGTGGCTGAAAAGCTGATCCCCAAGGATCACCCTTTCGCCAGCCGCCGCGTGCCGCTGGAGAGCGGCTATTTCGAGGCCTATAACCGCGACAACGTCAGGCTGGTCGATACGCTGAATGACGAGACGATCGAATGCATCACGCCGCAGGGTATCCGGACGAACAAGCAGGACTACGAGTTCGACATCCTGATCTACGCCACCGGCTTCGATGGCGTGACCGGCGCATTCGATCGCATCGACATCCGCGGCACGAACCGCGTGCGGCTGAAGGATGCCTGGGCAGAGAGCCCGCGCACCTATCTCGGCATGCTCGCGGAAGGTTTTCCGAACATGCTGATGGTGCTCGGTCCGCACACGGCGCGCGGCAATATCCCGCAGGCCATCGAGCACAGTGTGCAGTTCCAGACTGGCATGCTGAAATTCATGCAGGAGCATAACTACACGCATGTGGAAACGAGACCCGAGCAGGTGGACGAGTGGACGCAAACCGTGATCAAGGCCGCCGAGCCGTTGCTGTCGTCCAAGGTCGATTCCTGGCAGACCGGCGTGAACCGCAACGTCGATGGCCGGACCGTGCGCCGCGTGCTGGGCTATAACGGCAACGGCGTGCATTTCCGCCGGCTGACGGATCAGGTCGCAAAGGACGGCTACAAGGAGTTCAGCTTCCGCTGAGCGCCTTCGGCGGTTTCGTTTCATTCGTCCGAAATAACGGACGGATGAAACGATCCTAGCCGGTTCGGAGCATCGCCGTCACCTGATCCAGGTGGCGGATGCGAGCGTACATCTTCATCGCCTTGTCGAGGCTGTAGGCGTGCGCGGCGGCGTCGCTGCCCCAGCAGCAGTCGCGGATGACGATGGTTGTGAGATCCTGGTTGAAGGCTTCGCGCACGCTGGTCTCGACGCCGCGATTGGTGGCGCCGCCGCCGATGAGGATGATGTCGCGGCGGAGCATGCGCAGGAGTTCGGCGACACCGGTGCCGTAGAAGGCGCTGGGGCGGCGTTTGAGGAAGACGTAATCCTGGGGCAGCGGCGCGATTTCGTCGGGGAAGCCGGCATCTTCGGTGCCCTCAACCGTGTTGGAGAGCGCCGGTACGCCGGTTTCCGCCGACAGGTCGGTAGGCAGCAGGACGACATCGGCGCCATCGGCGCGGCTGACGGGTGTGGTGTAGATCACCGGCATGTTCGCTGCCCGCGCGGCGGCGATGATCCGCACCCAGGCATCGAGCACGGGGCGCATGGCCTGGCGTCGCGCGGGGTCGGGCGGAGTGAGGGCGCGGCGGCAGACGTCGTAGGCGATCAGGGCCGTACGGCGTGGATCGATCTCCGGCATGGCAACTCCCTTCGGATCGGATGGCGTTTACGAGGCCGGTGCCTGACCGGTGGGGGCGAGCAGTGGGCGGACCTCCTCGGCGAGGAGGTGCAACTGCTCGAGGGCGAGGCTGTTGGGCATGCCGGGCCAGTGGACCGACGCCAGGATGTGATTGACACCGATCCGCTTCTGGAGGCGGTTAAGCTGGTCGGCAACCTCGGCCGGGGAGCCGAGCAGGAAACGATCCTCCAGCAGCTCCGCGAAGGCATGGTCGAAATGATCGCCCTCGGGCATGACCTTGTCCTGCCCCCAGGCGCGGTAGGCGGTGTATTTTTCCTCGAGATAGGGTTGCGCCCGGCGGATCGCCTCGGCGCGCGTGGGCGCGATGAACACTTCCCGGCGCATCGGCACTTCGGTCGGGAATGGCCGGCCATATTCGTCCAGCGCGCGCTTGTACAGATCCATCTGCCGCACGACGGTCTCCAGCGTGTTGTGCGGGTTGATGTACCAGCAATCGCCGAGGCGGGCGGCGCGACGGATCGCGACATCGGCATTGGCGCCGATCCAGATCGGCGGGGTGGGCTTCTGCAGCGGCTTCACGGAGCAGGTGGCGTGATCGAGCTCGAAATTGCTGCCCTTCATGTCCACGAAATCCTCCGTCCAAAGCCGGCGGATCGCGGTAAGGCATTCCTCGAAGCGCGCGCCCATGCCGCCACGCGGGATGCCGAACGCCTTGAACTCGACGTCGCGGTAGCCGATGCCGGCGCCGAAGACGAGCTTGCCGCCGGACAGCACGTCGAGCGTCGCCAGTTGCTCGGCGATATCGAGCGGCTTGTGTAGCGGCACCAGCACAAGCCCGCAGATGAGCCGCAGGCGCGGCCGCGATCGCGGCGCAATGGGCCAGGAACGGGATCTGCTGCAGGGCCTCGAACGGGTGTGCGCTGTAATGCGAGCCCTTGACGATGCCGTCGAAGCCGAGGCGGTCGGCGCAGCGCACCAGGTCCAGGTCGTCGCGCAGATGCTGGGCGGTGTCGCCGGGCGGATGCTGGCCGCGCACCATCAGGCTGAACTTCATCGCGCTTTCTCCGTCCCCTTGTCGCGGTGTGCCGGTTCCTGTCTCAGCGTCCCGGATACCAGCCGGCTTCCGCGGCGAAGCGTTCGTAGAATTCCGGCTCGTAGGCGTGGTCGGGGTCGCGGCGGACCATCTCGTCGATCAGGTGGGCATCCGCGCCGACCAGGATGCGCAGCCGGTCGGCCTTGACGCCGTCCAAGATGATCGTTGCGGCGTCGGCGGCGCTGGTCGGTGCGTCCGTGACGAAGCGGCGGGCGCGCTCGGCGACCATGGCCTGGATCTCCTGGTCCGACAGCGCTGAGGTGTCCTTGCCCATCGAGGCGAGGCGGGCGCGGGTATGGGCGATCTGGGTGGCGTCCATTTCGTCGGCATCCGTGTTGGCGTGCACCTTCAGGGAATTGACGCGGATGCCGGTGCCGATATGGCCGGGCATGACGACCGAGACCTTGATGTGCGGCGCGTTCATGCGGAAATCGGCGATCAGTGCCTCGGTGAAGCCCTTTACCGCGAACTTGGCTGCCGAATAGGCGGTGTGCGGCGTGTCGGGGCCAACCGAGGCGAAGAAGCCGTTCATGCTGCTGGTATTGACGAGATGGGCTTCGTCCGCGGCGCGCAGCAGCGGCAGGAAGGCTCGGGTGTTGAGGTAGACGCCGCCCCAGCAGATGTTGAAGGTGCGTTCCCATTCGTCGCGGCCATTGACGATCATGCTGCCGCCGCCGCTGATGCCGGCGTTGTTGAACAGCAAGTGGATTCGGTCGGTGGCGTGCTGGGCCGTCACCTCGTCGCGGAAGCGCGATACGTCGGCATCGCTGGAGACGTCGGCGATATGGGAGGTGATGCGCAGGCCCTGGGGCAGGCCCGCTTCCTGACATAGGCGCAGGGTCTCGGCCATGCCGCGCGCGGAGACGTCGCACATCGCGATGTTGCAGCCTTCGGCCGCTAACTGGCGCACCAGTTCGCGCCCCATGCCCGATCCGCCTCCGGTGACGACGGCGATCTTGCCGGAAAATTCTTGCATTGGTTTCTTCCTCCCACGCGTTCGGTTCATCATCCGACGTGCGCCGGTGGCCGTCCAGTGCGGTCCACGGTTGTCTCGTTCCGGCCGGCAGTCCCCTTCAGGCTGGGGCGCAGGCGCGAATGGCGGCCTCGAAGCGGGATTTGGCTTCCGGGCCGCGGGCGAAGGGGCTGAGGATCGGCACGTCGATGCCGGATTGGCGGTAGGCTTCGACCTGGACGCGGCACTGTTCGGGGGTGCCGACGATGCTGGTGGCGTCGATCATCGCGTCGCTTACCGCCCGTTCCGCGGCCTCACGGTCGCCGCGCGCCCAGGCTTCGGCGATGGTGGCGGCTTCGGCTGCGAAGCCGTGCTCGGCCATCATGCGGTTGTAGCGGGGGAAAAACCCCGCATAGAAGGCCAGGCCAGGCCGCAAGGCGGCGAGCGCCCCGTCCCGCGTGCTGGCAACCGATGTGGGTAGCAGCGTCGTGACCTCGATCCCCGCCGGGTCGCGTCCGGCTTGGCGAGCGGCCTCGGCCATCTGTGCCCGCACCGGCACGGCGGTGTGCAGGGTGCTGCGCGTGAGGATGATGCCGTCGGCAATTTCGCCGCAGAGGGCGATGGCTTTCGGGAACACCGCCGACAGGTAGACCGGCACATCCCGGTATCGCGGTGCGTAGGTCAGGTCGAAGCTGCCGATGCGGATGGTCTCACCCTCAAATGAAACCAGGCCATCACGGATCAGGGTGCGGACGATGGCGACTGTCTCCCGGGTGCGGGTCAGCGGCTTGGTGTAGATGACGCCGTGCTCGGGACCGACCTGCGCCTTGTGGCTCGACCCGAGGCCGAGGATGAAGCGCCCGCCGGAGAGTTCGGCGACGGTGGAGGCGGCCATGGCGATCGTGGGGGCGGTGCGGACGAAGACGCTGCTGATGGCGGTGCCGAGGCGGATGCGCGAGGTGCGCATCGCGCAGGCCGCGAGGATGGCGAACTGGTCGCCGCCATGGCCTTCCGCGACCCAGGCGGACTCGTAGCCGAGGCTTTCGGCTAGGACGACGAGATCGACGATCTCGGCCGGGTTGGGGCCGCCGGATATGGCGATGCCGATCCTGCTCATGCTGTATCTCCGCGGGTGCGATTACCAGCCTGCATCTGATCGGCTTTTCGCAGTTGTGGAAAGTGCCAGGAGACAGAAGGGTTTGCGGCGCCCGGCGCGGCAAGCGGTTGACCCCCCTTCCCTGCGCCATCCCCGCAAATGGCGAGCGCGCAATTTCCATGCCGCAGTCATCCGCATTTGGCAATGCAATACGAAACGACCGGCGGCGAAAGCGCGACGGGCTGCCGATTGCATCGCACTTGGCGAGTTGAGAGCCAGATGGAGTTTTCAAAATACGGCAAATACCGGTTCGCCGGATCGGATATCCGGCACGGATCTTGCGCGATCGCGACCAGTCTATTTTGGCGAGGTTCCAACTGTCATGAGATTTTCTGTCACCACGTTTGTCGGCACGGCCGGCTGCATTCTCTGGGCGGGCGCCGGCACGGCGCGCGCCGACAGTTCGACCGTGCAGACCCTGCAAGGTCTGATCGATGCCGGGTACAACATCTACCTGTCAGGGAGCATGGGCAGCGCGGCCAGTGGCTACACGTCCGGCAGCGAAGGGGCGATCGCCGCGGGCGGCAATGTTTATCTGCAGAACTTCGGTGCCGCGACCAAAAGTACGGCAACAGGCGGCGTCGGGCTCGCCGTTGGCGGCAACCTCACGATCAATAGCAGCTCGGTCAACGGTATCGTGGATGTGGGCGGCAATCTGGCCGCGACTTCCGCCGGGCTAGGTGACATGAATGTGGGCGGCTCGATGAGCTATTTGAACGGGCAGCTTCGTGGCTCCGTGAATGTTAACGGCAACGTCAGCGTTATGAATGCCGGGATAAGCGGGCCGGTTGCGGTCGGCGGAGCGGCGAGCTTCGTGAATGCCAATACGCCGGCAAGCATCGGCAAGCCCACGGCGTATCTCGCGCCGGTCGATTTCGCAGCCACCAGTGCCGACATGGCGAAGGTGTCCACCTATCTTTCGGCACAGCAGACGACGGCGGGAGATAGTTTCGGCAAGAACGGGAATGGGGTGTTCGTCTTCAACAGCACCGTTGCGGGCGACAATGTTTTCAACCTGACCGCCAAGGATCTGGCGGCATTTTCCGGCAGCCAGGTGTTGTTCACCAGCACCGTCGCCGGGGCCACCGACATCATCAACATCCAGGACAGCGGAACGCTGTCGTTGCCGGGGAATTTCGGCATTTCCTATGGCGGTACCATGACCGACAGCAAAGTGCTGATGAACTTCAGCAATGCGACGACCCTGAACGTGGATCCCAACGTCAGCTACGATCTGTCGATCCTGGCTCCGAATGCAACGATCAACACCAGCGGCGGCAATATCACCGGGTCGGTATTTGCCGCGAACCTGATGGGCAGCGAGCAGTTGAACACCGCCAATTCGGGGGGCCGGTTTTCCGGCGCATTGCCGGGCGCGGTGTTGTATAATAGCGCGCAGATCTCGCCGGCCCCGCTGCTGCCCACCGGCACCACGCCGCTGGGCCTGGCGGTGCTGGGATGGTTCCGGCGGGGGCAGATCCGTCGGTTCGGCAAGGCGGTTTTTCGCCGGGGCTGAGGCCGCCTCCTGGCCGACGGCGGAAATCCAGGCCTCAGCTGCGCCTCGCAATATCGCTGACGAAGCCATATCATGCTCCGGCAATGGGGGTGGTATCATGCGAAACACGATACGGGCGGCGGTGATGGGGCTGGCGACTGCGTTGACGGTCGCGTCGGCTGGGCCGGCGATGGCTGGGGCGCTGGAAGATGCCCAGGCGGCGTATGCCCGACGGGATTACGCCGGCGCCCTTCGCCTTATCCTGCCGTTGGCGGAGAAGGGGGACGTGGACGCCCAGTTCAATGTCGCGAACATGTATCTGATGGGCCAGGGCGTGGCGAACGACAACGCGCTGGCGGCGCAGTGGTATCGCAAGGCTGCGGAACAGGGGAACGCCGGCGCGCAGTCCAACCTCGGGAACATGTATGCCGTCGGGCTGGGCGTGCCGAAGGACGATGTGCAGGCGGTGAAGTGGTACCGGATGGCCGCCGAGCGGGGCAATGCACCGGCGCAGTCCA
>CAINEA010000621.1 GCA_903847525.1 uncultured Acetobacteraceae bacterium
ACTGGGCGACGGTCAATGTCTAGGGCACTCTGGTATAAAACGGGAGCCAGCCATTCCATGCAGTCCATGACGCGGGCGACGCGGGCGTATCAGGCATCATCCGCCCACCGCAATCCACGCGAACAGGAAGCCGATGTCATCCGTCAGACGATCGGCGCGTTGCGATCCGCCAGTACCCAGGGGCTGATCCCCCAGGTGAAGGCACTCGCCGATAATCGGCGCCTTTGGACGGCGGTGATCGATCTGGTCAGCGACCCCACTAATTCCCTGCCGGATAATCTGCGCGCGTCGATCATTTCCGTCGGGCTTGCCGTCCAACGCGAGATGGACCGGGAAAAGCCAAATTTTGAATTCCTGATCGGCGTCAACGAGAACATTGCCGCAGGACTTTCCGGTAACAGCTGATGATCCAGATCTTGGGTTTCACAATCAATGCCAGCCTTCTGTCGTTGCTGCAAACGATAGAAGGATCAAGTTCTGGCGATCCTGTTTTGAACGCACTGTATGGAATCAACGGAACGACGGGCGCCGGTCAAAAGAACCCCATCCCGGCATTGACTGCAGCAGAACAGAACCAAACCAAGGAAATCGCCACAACTGCCCACCAGCCACAGATCGCTCGCGACATAGCGGCCTTCAACTCCGCGGTCGCCGCGGCGAAGGATCCGGCCACGTTGCTCAAGAATCCCGCGGTGATGAAGGTCCTGCTCACAGCAAATGGCCTGGGCGATCAACTGGCGTATCCCGCGCTCGTCAGCAAGGCACTGCTGTCCAACGTCAACGATCCCACGTCCTTGGTCAACCAACTGGCCGACACGCGATGGAAAACTGTCGTCCAGACTTATGATTTCGCAAACCGAGGACTATCCGTCCTGCAAAATCCCAAGGTCGTCAGCACACTCGGCAATGCCTACGCGGAGGTGGCCTGGCGTCAATCTCTTGATACGACCACGCCCGGCCTGTCCAATGCGCTCAGCTTCCGCCAGAGCGCTGGCTCGATCACATCGGTCGACCAGATCCTCGGTGACCCAACCCTGCGCACGGTCATCACAACAACGCTCGGAATACCCCAGCAGATTGCCTTCCAAAGTCTTTCTACCCAGGAACAGGCGATTAGATCGCAGATCGATATCACGAAGTTCAAGGATCCGAAATTCGTTGAGAACTTTACCCAACGCTACCTGATCGCCGCCGGGGCCGCTTCGACCACCAACAGCACGGTATCGACCCTCTCAACGCTCGCCATCCAGGCGCAAGGCCTGGTCGTCTAGCACCTGTCCTCTCACACCCAAGGCTCAAAAGGAGCCCGACCCGTGGATCTTCTCGAACGTACCGCAAATGCCGAAGCCCTAACCCTGAAGGTCGCAGAGATGATTGCTACCGGACGCGTCAGCGTCGCACGGCCGTTGCTTGCCGCAATCCGGCAGCTCGAACCAGCATCCGTTCAGCTGGCCGAACTCTCAGCCAGCCTGGCAATGCGCGAAAACCGCTATGACGATGCACACAGTGAACTCAATCGCGCCATTGAGAACGAACCGCAGAAAAACAAGCTGCGGATCCTGCGGGCCCAATTGCGCTTCGATACGGGCGATCTCATAGGTGCTACCCAAGATGCGGCAGAAGCCGTAGTACTGGATCGTACCGACCCGTCGGCCAAAGCGCTTCTGGGCATGCTGATGCTGGAACTCGGGCACAACCAGGACGCTCTCACCTGCCTTACTGACGCCGTGGACACCGCCCCCCACAGCGCATCCTTTCGCGAAGGACTTGCCGCTGCCGAAGAGGCGACCGGGCAACCCGAAGCTGCAAAGGCCACACTGGCTACAGGCATCGCCCTCGCGCCGGGGCGGGTGGAATTACGATCCGCGGCTATCCTGCTGCACGTCCGTCATCGTGAATTCGCGGAGGCCGTGCGCTTGGCGGAAGAAGCCCGCTCAGCCGGGATAGCAGATGCCTGTGTCTTCGGCTTGAAAGGCCATGCCCTATCCAGCCTGGGCCGACACGAAGAAGCCGGCGAAGCCTATCGAGAGGCACTGAAGCTCGGCCCGAACGATCCATACGTGCGTCACCTAGTCGCCTCCTCAGGCTTCTTGCCGGGTGCCAAGCGCGCGCCGCCAGAATACCTGAGCACGATATTCGACGGTTACGCAGCACGGTTTGAGACACATCTGGTCGAGCTCGGCTATCGTATCCCGGGTCTGGTACGCGTGGCGGTGCAACAGCATCTCGAACATCGCGGCCTAAGGCGGCGCTCAACAATTAACGCTTCGATCTGATGGTCTTGGGCTGATCGTGTAGTTCCAGTCGGGATGCCACGGATCGGTGGTGATGTTGAG
>CAINEA010000622.1 GCA_903847525.1 uncultured Acetobacteraceae bacterium
CGCTGCCGGTCAGCACGCGGTCCACTTGCCGCAGCCAGGTCGCGGTCTCGTAGCCAAGCGATTGCAAGGCGAACACGGTGGCGATTTTCACCGCGCGAGCACGTTGCAGCGCCGCCTGCACCACCGGATGGCCGCCATAGGTCAGGACGAGGTCGGGGCTATGGCCGGAAATCTCGGCGTCGAACAACCGGAGGAACTGCCGGGATTCGACCGGATCGGGCACAAGCGGATCGTTGTGACGCGTGGCCAGGACCGTGACGGGAACGCCGGCCAGTTCGTAATGGCCGACGGGGCAGCCGGCTGGCGGTTCGGACCAGGAGGCGTGGATGCCGATCCGCGCCAGATGCGTCTCGATCGTAGGATCAGCACAAACCGTGTTGAACCGGGCGGTCGAGAGCACCCGGCAATCGTGCCCAGCCTCGCGCATCCAATCGACCAGGGTACGAACCGACCGCGCCACGCCGCTGGTATAATCGGTATGGGCGTTGTGAACGGCAAGAAGGAGCCGCACGCGCGCAGACCGGCTTGGAGTGCCCGCGTGGTGTCGCCTAGTCCCGCTTGCGGGTCCGTGCGCCGGCCAGCATCAGCGCGCCGGCGCCCAGCAGGGCAAAAGATGCCGGCTCGGGAACCGCAGCAACCACACTATTCGGGACGTTCGGGTCGACAAAGTAGGACCCGCCTTCGCCGCCCAAGAAAACCGTCTTCACCTGCGCGCTCACGGTGCCGGAAAAGTCGGAATAGAGATGAAAGGTCAGGCTGGAGCCCGCTGAAATGAAGCCTTCACCACCGTTGAGGACCAGATCATAAGCGGGCGTGAGGCCAGCGGTATAGAAGGTCGGCCCGCCCGCCAGAGCGGAGACCTCGGACGCCGACCAACCGGAAGGCAAAGGCGACGTTCCCGAAACCACGAACAAGTCACCCATATGCAATTCGGGAAGAATGATTTCCGTCAGCCTGGCACCTTCGGCGCCGTTGTGGACGGTGTAGCTGTACTCATACAGTCCACCCGCCGCAGGAGTTGGGGTAACAGGGTCGATCGTGGCGGATACGGGACCGATGAAAATAACCGCCTGGGCCGGTGCCGCGCTAGCCAACACGCCTAGGGGCACGAGCACCGCGGCCAGGGCCGCCATTCCGGCGTGGCGGGACACGCGGGCCAGGGCTGTCTGGGCGGCCAGCTTGCCGGCGTCCTGGATCTTTTCATCCAACGAGGTGAATTTGTCGCTCATGGGCTGCTCCATCGATCTGCCTGCGTTAAAATCGGTATTCGTTATTAATGATCAGAACACTTGGTAATGTATTTTAATCGAGGGATATCTCGCGATGCAAGATTTAAAATCGACGAGATTCGGAATTCTCCGCTATGCGGTGAACCCGGACAGCGCGGGAAGGACCGTTGCCACAAATCCGGCAACGCAACCGAGCGATGACAGGGCAAATCCGCCATGACCCCCTTGCTGCGCAGCCATTTCGAGCAGATGGCCTGGCCCGCCGCCCTGACCGGGCGGGCGGCCGAACTGATGGCGCTGCAGCAGCAATTCGACCAGAGCCAATGGTGGACACCAGAACAGCTGCGGACACGACAATTCCGCCAACTAGGCCAACTCGTCGCGCACGCCGCCAGCCAAACGCCGTTCTACCGCGATCGCCTGGCCTCGGCCGGTATCGACCCGGAGGCGGAGTTGACCGAGGCAGCCTGGCAGCGCCTGCCGGTGCTGACCCGAACCGAAGTGCAGGAGCAGCATGACCGGTTGCTGGCCAGCACGATTCCCGCATCCCATGGAGGCACCAGCGAGGCCACGACCAGCGGATCGACGGGTATTCCGGTGCGGGTGCGCAAGACGGCGCTCGATGGCCTGATGTGGACCGCAATGGTGGTGCGAGAGGAATTGTGGCACCGCGAGCATCCACGCGGCACGATCGCACGGATCATGCAGCCGCCACCCAATCTCCCTCCCGAGGCGCTGGCGCAGATGGGCGGGCCGGATGGTATCGCCTTCCCGGACCACGGTCCCCCCAGCTCCCTGCTGTGGCAGACCGGGCGAACCGTGCTGCTGCACTATAACCGGCCGATCCCGGAGCAAGCCGGCTTCCTGCTGCGGCTGCGGCCGGACTATCTGTTCACCAATCCGTCCAATCTGCGGCTGCTGATCGCGCATTTTCGCGACAACGGGCTGTCGCTGCCCTCGCTGCGCGCGGTCTGGACCCGCAGCGAACCTGTGGATGCCTCGCTCCGCATCGGCTGCCGCGCGGTGTTCGGCTGCGGCATCGTGCAGAACTACACGGCGAACGAGGTCGGCTACATGGCGTTGCAGTGCCCCGCCTGCGACAACCTTCACGTGCAGTCCGAGGTGACGCTGGTGGAAGTGCTGGATGCGGCCGGCCGGCCCTGTGCCCCCGGCGAGACCGGGCGGGTTATCGTCATGCCGCTGCATAATTTCGCCAGGTCGCTGCTGCGCTACGACATCGGCGACGAGGCCGAGCTGGGCGGGCCTTGCGGTTGCGGGCGAGGCCTGCCGGTGCTGACCCGCATCGCCGGACGCATGGCGGATACCCTAACGCTGCCGACCGGCGAGCGCCGGCGGGTGCTGGGCGCAAACATCGCGCTGGCGGCGATCGAGGCGATCCGGGAATTCCAGATCGTGCAGCGCGGCGCGGAGCGGCTGGAAATGCGCCTGGTGGTCTCCCGCCCGCTGACCGAAGATGAGGAGCAGCGGACGCATACCGCACTGGCGGAGGATTTTGGCCCGGCACTTCAGTTCGAACTCGTTTATTGCGACAGCCTGCCGCGCACCGCCGCCGGCAAGTTGCGGTCGTTTGTCTCCGAGCTGCCGCCTGCGACCAGCCCCTGACAGCCGCAACGCCGCCCTGCTCACGACGCGGTTGCCCCGGGCAACTCGGTTGGCTAATTTCGCTCCCTTTGTTTCCCCCTTCTATCCGCAATCTCGCGCAGGAGCGCCTTCAGCGTCATGCCCCTTATCGCCGAACGCCTGGACCGTATCAGCCCCAGCCAGACCATGGCCGTGCACGCCAAATCGCGCGCGCTGAAGGCTGCCGGCCATGACGTGATCAGCCTGTCCGCCGGCGAACCCGATTTCGACACTCCCCAGAACGTCAAGGACGCGGCGATCCGCGCCATCCAGGCCGGCGAGACGAAATACACTGACGTCGCCGGCATGCCGTCCTTGCGCGATGCCGTGTGCGCCAAGTTCAAGCGCGATTCCGGCATCGAGTACAAGCGCGAGGAGGTGATGATCTCCAACGGCGCCAAGCAGATCATCTACAACGCCATGGTCGCGACCTGCATGCCCGGCGACGAGGCGATCATCCCCTCGCCGTGCTGGGTCAGCTATCCCGACATCGTCGCGGTGGCGGACGGCACCCCCGTGCTGGTACCGACCGAGCAGAACAACGGCTTCAAGATCCGTGCCGAGGCCCTGGAAGCGGCGATCACGCCGAAGACCAAGTGGTTCATGTTCAACAACCCGTGCAACCCGACGGGGGCGGCCTATTCGGCCGAGGATCTGAAGCCGATCTGCGAGGTGCTGATGCGCCACCCGCATGTCTGGATCTTCACCGACGATATCTATGAGAAGCTCGCCTATGACGGCTTCAAGCCGGCGACGATCCTGGAGGTGGAGCCCCGCCTGAAGGACCGCACGCTGACGGTGAACGGCGTTTCCAAGGCCTACGCGATGACCGGCTGGCGCATCGGCTATGTCGGCGGACCCGCGCACCTGATCAAGGCGATGGACAAGCTGCAGAGCCAGAGCGCGTCTTCCTCGTCCTCGGTCAGCCAGTTCGCCGCGCTGGAAGCGCTGAACGGACCGCAGGATTTCATCGAGGTGATGCGCGCCTCGTACGAAGAACGCCGCAACCTGGTGGTGTCCATGCTGAACCAGGCACCGGGCATCCACTGCACCACCCCCGAGGGCGCGTTCTACGTGTTCCCGTCCGTGCAGGGCTGTATCGGGAAAACCAGCCGGAAGGGCACCAAAATCGTCGATGACGAGGCCTTCGTGACAGCCCTTCTGGAAGAGGAAATGGTGGCGGCCGTGCATGGCGCGGCGTTCTGCTATCCCGGCTACATGCGCATCAGCTACGCGACGTCGATGGAGCAGCTGAAAGAGTCCATGACCCGCATTCAGCATTTCTGCCAAGGCCTCACTTAAGGATACCCACATGCCGGCACTCGCCCAACGCCTGGACCGGGTGCCGGTCGCGGCTTCCGTACAGATGACCGTCAAGGCCCGCGCGCTGCGGGCTGAAGGCAAGGACGTGATCTCGCTGACCATCGGCGAGCCGAACTTCGACACCCCGCCGCACGCGATCGAGGCCGCGCACCAGGCGGCGCTGCGCGGAGAGACGAAATACCCGCCGCAGGACGGGGTGAAAGTCCTGAAGGAAGCGATCCAGCGCAAGTTCAAGCGCGACTCCGATCTGGATTTCAGCCTCGACGAGATCTGCGTCTCCAACGGCGGCAAGCAGTGCATCTACAACGCGCTGATGGCGACCGTGGACCCGGGTGACGAGGTGGTGATCCCGACGCCCTATTGGTCCGCCTATTCGCTGATGGCCGAACTGATGGGCGGCGTGCCGGTATTCGTCGCCTGCCCGCAGAACAATGGGTTCAAGCCGCGCGCCGAGGATATCGACGCCGCCATCACGCCAAAAACGAAATGGCTGATGCTGAACAGCCCGAACAACCCGACCGGCGCCGCGATCTCACGGGAAGAACTGCGCGCCATCGCCGACGTGATGGTCAAACACCCGCATGTCTGGATCATGTCCGACGACATGTACGAGCATTTGCTGTTCGACGGCTTCGAGCACGCGACGATGGCCCAGGTGGCACCGGAACTACGCGACCGCACCCTGACCATTACCGGCGTTTCCAAAACCTACGCCATGACCGGCTGGCGCGTCGGCTTTGCCGGCGGCCCGAAGGCGCTGATCAAGGCCATGGTCAACATGCAGGGCCAGGTTGCCGCCGGCATCTCCACAGTCGGCCAGGCCGCTGCGGCGGCGGCGCTCGATGGGCCACAGGATGGCGTGGCCGAGCAGGTGATCGCCTATAAGCGCCGTCGGGATTTCGTGGTGGCGGCTTTGAACGCCTGTCCGGGGATCAACTGCCATAAACCCGAGGGCGCGTTCTACGTGTTCCCAAATGTGGCAGGCTGCCTGGGCAAGACCACTTCAGGCGGGCGCAAGCTGAACAACGACCTCGATTTCTGTATGGCGCTGCTGGAAGAACAGCTCGTCGCCACCGTGCATGGTGAAGCCTATGGCATGTCGCCCTATCTGCGCATCAGCACGGCCACCGACGACGAAGCCCTGGCCGAAGCCTGCACCCGCATCCGCGCCTTCTGCGACGGGCTGCAATAACGCTCTGAGCTGAGGAAGGGCCGGCCGGGAGCCGCCTGACCTATTCGAACTGCGGCCTAAGTCCGTCCGGATAGGTCACGCGGGTCAATGTCAGTCCCGCCGCGGGCGCCGTGGGACCGGCCGCGCTGCGGGCGCGAGCGGCCAGCGCGGCGGCCACATCGCTGCGCGTCCACAGGCCCTCGCCGACCAGTTTCAGAGTCCCGACAATGTTGCGTACCTGATGGTGCAAAAAGCTGCGCGCCTCGACGATGATTTCGATGATTTCGCCGGTTTTCGTGACAGACAGCCGGTCGATGGTGCGGATCGGGCTTTTGGCCTGACACGCCGTCGCGCGGAAGCTCGTGAAGTCATGGCGCCCGAGCAGGGCCTGGCCGGCCTCATGCATGGCAACGGCATCGAGCGGGCGATGGACGTGCCAGACCTGACCCAGGCTGTAGGTGGGGCGGGCCGGCCGGTTGAGGATGCGATAGCGATAGCCGCGTTCCACCGCCGAGAAGCGAGGGTTCCAGCCGTCGGGCGCGGGAGCGGCACACAGCACGGCCACCGGGTAGGGTTGCATGTGATAGTTCAACGCGTCGCGGATCTTTCCGGCGGTGTACTGCTTAGGTAGCGCGAGCAGCGCCACCTGACCGTCGGCATGCACGCCGGCATCGGTACGGCCGGCAGCGATGCTGATTACGGGCTCGCCCCGATTCAACTTGGCCGCGGCGTCTTCCAGGACGCTTTGGACGGACAGGCCGATCCGCTGTCTCTGCCAGCCGACGAAGGGGGCGCCGTCGTACTCGATCAGCAACGCCCAGTTCCGAATCATCCCAGGACGGTGCCCGGCGGTATCGGCCGGCCGCGCAGCAGGGCGTCCGCGTCCATCGCCTGACGTCCGGGAAGTTGGACACGAACGAGGCGGATAGCTCCGGTGCCACAGGCAATTGTGAGCTTCGCGTCCAAGACGGTTCCCGGCAGGCCGGATCCTTTCGCCGGGGTGGCGGAGAGGATCTTCAGGGTCTCCCCGTCCAGGGTCGAGAACGTGCCGGGCCAGGGTTCAAAGGCGCGGATACGACGGTCGATCGCCGTGGCGCTTTGCGTCCAGTCGATGCGGCCGTCCTCACGCGTCAGCTTGGGGGCGTAGGTGACGCCGTCCTCCGGCTGCGGCCTCGGCAGCGGGTTTTCGGCTAAGGCGCGTAGCACCAGCCGGGCGCCGATCTCGGCGAGGTGGTTGTGCAGGGTGGCGGCGGTATCCATCGGGCCGATCGGCAGTGCCTCGGCCAGCAGCATCGGGCCGGTGTCCAGGCCCGCTTCCATCTGCATGATGGTAATGCCGGTCTCGGTGTCGCCGGCCAGCACGCTGGCATGGATCGGGCCGGCGCCGCGCCAGCGCGGCAGCAGGCTGGCATGGATGTTCAGGCAGCCGCGCTTCGGCGCGTCCAGCATCGCCTGCGGCAGGATCAGGCCATACGCGGCCACCACCGCCACATCGAGATTGAGCTCGGCGAACGCCTGTTGCGCCTCCATGTCGGTGCGCAGCCGCCTGGGCGTGCGAACCTCCAGTCCCAGAACCTCGGCAGCCTTGTGCACCGGGCACGGACGCAGCGACTGGCCACGGCCGGCCGGACGCGGCTGCTGGCAATAGACCGCAGCGATTTCGTGGCCGGCCGCATGCAGGGCGCGCAGGGCCGGCACCGCGAAATCCGGGCTGCCCATGAAGGCGAGGCGCATCGGCGCGGCCTACATCGCCTCTTCGCGCTTGATGCGTTGTTCCTTGGCCAGCCGGCGCATGATCATGTTGCGTTTCAAGGCGGAGATATGATCGACAAACAGGACACCATCCAGATGGTCGATCTCGTGCTGCAGGCAGGCCGACAGCAGCCCCTCACCCTCGATCTCCTGGCGGATTCCGGCCTGGTCCAGATACCGAACCTTGACCCGCGCCGGGCGGGTGACATCGGCGAACTGGTTCGGCAGCGACAGGCAACCTTCCTCCCGCGTCGCCAGTTCGGCGCTGGCCGCGATGATCTCCGGATTGATCAGCACGATCGGCGAGGATTTGTCGTCCTTCATCAGGTCGATAATGGCCAGGCGCAGCGACTGCCCGACCTGCGGGGCGGCC
>CAINEA010000623.1 GCA_903847525.1 uncultured Acetobacteraceae bacterium
ATGTCGAACAGCTTGTCGCATAGGCCGGCGAACACGATCCGCCCGACATAGGACCGCGCCAGCGTGGGGTCTAGGATATCCGGGTCCTGGCGCAGGGCCAGCCGCAGCGTTTGCGCCTCGGCGAGCGGGGAGCCAAAAGTTATCGCGACCTGGGTGATCGCGAAAAGGCTGGTGGCCAGCAGGATGCGTCGCATCGTGAAGATCCCCGGAATTAGTGAAATTTCTCTTATGAGCATCTGTTTGCCGGGCGGGCGCGCAATCCGCAAGGGAATAGACCGCTCGAATCACGTGGCGGGCTTGCCGTCCCGGGCGATCGCGGCATCGATTACCACGCGGTCGAACACGCCGCAGGGGCTTAGACTGCCGGCCATGAACCGGCGGAAGACGGCGAAGCGCTCCTGGCTCACGCGGTGCAACCGGCGCAATTCGGCCAGCGGATCGGGGTGGTCGTCGGCCCGGATATCGAGGTCAGGATAGGGATCGTCGGTGCAGATCTTCAGGGCCGCGGATTGCTTGCCGCGCTTGTCGCCGCCGGCCGCCTCGCCGGCCTCTAGCGCCGTCAGCAGGCGTTCCGCAAGGTCGCCGCTGGCGCCCTGAAAGGCCGAGAGCGTCGCTTCCACCACCGCGGGCCCAGCCAGCATGTTACCCGCGACAGATACATCCGCGCCGCGCACGGAGCCGCACCAGGTCACGCAATCGCGTCCGGTGTGCTGGGCGATCCGGCCCTGCGCATCGAGGATATGCAACTGGCGGTGCTCCCGGCCGGCATCGGCGGCGAGCAATGCGGCCGCCACGGCCTCCGGCGCCTCCCCGCCGCGCAGTCGGGGCAGGCCGTGGGCGGCATACATTGGGTTGATTAGCGCCTGCGTGGCCAGCGCCGCGACGCCGCCCTCGACATGAATGCACAGCGCGCCAACGGCAAAGAAGCGGGTGGCGACCGCTGCGCCCAACGCACCGGTGGCCGAGTCGCGGACCAGAATCGACCAGGTCAAGCTCTGCGTCCCCCTAGGATTGCTGAAGTTCAGGCGGCCGGGGTGTAGCGCCAGACGCTGGCCGGGGGGAAGTTCTTCGGCGTCCAGGCTTCGCGCTTTGCCGCCAGCTTGTGCTTGCGGGCAGGCAAAGGCGATGTGGCGCAATAGCTGTAATGCAGGAAGCCGCGGCCAGGGGCGACAGCCTCGATTGCATCAATGAATCGCCGCTGTTCCGGCAGCGGCAGTAAGACCAGCGGAATGCCGCAAATGACGGTGCCGATGCGACCGTGCCATTGTGCCGGTATCAGGTCCTTCAGTTCCCGCGCATCGCCCTGCACCACCTGCACGCCAGGCAGCACCCGCTTCAGATGCTGAGCCATATCCGGCACGATCTCCACCACGAACAACCGCTCGGCCGGAATGCCGGCGCCAAGCAACGCACCGGAGATCACCCCTGTGCCGGCCCCAAGTTCCAGCACCGCCTCATCAGGCGCACGGCGGGTTTGCGCGACCACACGGGCACAGAGCGTGGGCGACGACGGGACGATGGAGCCCATCTGAAGCGGATTGGCGAGCCACCGGCGAAAGAACATCGCAGGATTGGCAACCGGCGCAGTAACGGACGGGCCAACCGAGGGAGGCGCAGCAGACAGGGCGGTCAGGGGATCCCTTGTTGCGATGGAGGCGGGATAAACGCTGCTTTTCGTGTCGTTTGACATAATTTTGTCACTCTCGCTACGTCATATGGCCACCGAGAATCTGCCGTACAGCAAACAACGCCAACACGAAAGCCCGTAAGGTGCGTTCTGTTTAACCAATGTTGCATTTTCGGGTGCTATGCCCGGTCACTATTTCGTACCCCGGGTATTTTTACCCGCGGACTTTGCTTATGTTTTGCTCTGTGTCACGACAGTCGACCTGAGGTGTCAAATCCTATGCAGCGACATTCAATCTTGACTGTTCATAGACCGGAGGCAGACGCCTAACCGATGACCGCGCGGATCCTCATCGTCGACGACGTACCGGCCAACACAAGGCTGCTCGAAGCGAAGCTGGCTGCCGACTACTATCAGGTTCAGGCAGCATTGGACGGTTTCGGGGCGCTGGCCGCCGCAAAATCATGGCAGCCGGATCTGATTCTGCTCGACGTCATGATGCCCGGCATGGACGGCTTTGAATGTTGCCGTCGCTTAAAGGACGATCCGGCGACGATGCATATCCCGATCGTGATGGTGACCGCTCTCGGTGAACCGGCGGAGCGGGTGCGGGGCCTGGAGGCTGGTGCTGACGACTTCCTGACGAAGCCGGTGGAACTCAAGACGCTGATGGCGCGGGTGCGCGGCCTGGTCCGGCTGAAGCGATTGCTCGACGAATGGCGGGCACGCGGCGAAACAGCACGGGCCCTGGGCCTCGGCATGACTGCCCCCTCCGTGCCGCTGATCGCCGGAGCGCAGGTGCTGGTTGTCGATGATTGCGATGCCGATGCCGAGGTCATCCAGGCTGCCCTGTCGCACGAGGGCGTCATCACGGCACGGGCGGTCGACGTGGACACGGCCTTGGCAATGACCACCAGCTTTCAGTTCGACCTCATCGTTCTCAGCCTGTCGATGACGGCTGGCGACCCGTTGATGCTGGCTTCCCGACTGCGTGCGGGGGACGCCACACATGAGGTGCCGCTGCTATTGGTCGCAGGGCCAGACATGAATGCGCAGGTTCTGCGCGGTTTCGACCTTGGCGCCAATGATTGGCTGATGCGCCCAGTGGACCAAAACGAACTGCGGGCCCGGACGCGCAACCAACTGCGGCGAAAATTCTACCAGGACCGGTTGCGGGAAGATCTTGGCCACGCGCTGGAGATGG
>CAINEA010000624.1 GCA_903847525.1 uncultured Acetobacteraceae bacterium
GCGTCCAGGCGGGCACTTTCGGCGGCGATGTCGGCAGCCTGGATTTTGGTTTTGGTAATCTCGGCGGGAGCTTCGGTCGTACGGAACACAGGGCCGATCGAGACACCGGCCGAAACCGGGATGCCGGTGAAGACCTGTTCCGGCCTTACCCCTGCGGCGGTACCGCTGGTTGATCCTGTTCCCCGCGCCGAGCGGTTCAGCCGCTTGTGTTGCGGGGGAGGCGGGCCCAGAGGTGCCGGTGGATCAGTCCTGTTCATGGAAGCCGGCCTCGACCAACTCGGCCAAGGCTTCGATGGCTTCCTTGGCGTCCCAGCCTTCGGCGTGCAACTGGATTGTCGAACCATGGCCGGCGCCCAGCATCATCAGGCCCATGATCGAACGGGCGGATACGGACTGTCCGTCCCGGCAAACCTCGACACAGGCGCCGAAGCGCTCAGCCAACGTCACGAATTTGGCCGCGGCGCGGGCATGCAGGCCGCGCTTGTTCGATATGGCCACGGTCCGGGTGAGGGTCGGTTCAGCGGCGGTGGAAGCCGTTGGAACGGCGTTTTCCGGCAGAATCGCCATCTCCGGCGAGCCGGGCGGACGGTCCGCGGGCGGTTCCCGATCCGATGTCATCGACCCGTGTTCCCTGGTTGGGCGTTCCCCAGTCGGACATTCATTGGGTTGGCATTCGTTGGGCTGGCGTTCATTGGCAGCCGTTCAGCTTGCCGCCGTGCAACACATGCGAGGCGGCGGCGATATATTTCCGCCCGGCCTCCTGCGCGCTGTCCACCGCGGCCGCGAGCGGCTCGGACGACCGGATCTTGGCGAGTTTCACCAGCATGGGCAGGTTGACGCCTGCGATGACCTCCACATGCTTGCGGTCCATCATGGAAATCGCGAGGTTGGACGGTGTGCCGCCGAACATGTCCGTCAGCAGCACCACACCGTCGCCGGTATCGCAGCGGTCGATGCAGGTTTCGATTTCTGTCCGGCGCCGTTCCATGTCGTCATCGGGGCCGATGCAGACGATGTCAACGTGCCTTTGGGCGCCCACCACATGCTCCATCGCGAGCCGTAATTCCTCGGCCAGGCGCCCGTGCGTGACCAGGACCATGCCGATCATCGCATGGTCCTGGTGGTTGCGGCATCGAGGCCCGACGGCGGGCATTTCCGCTCACGACCGGTACACGGCGGCTCGGGATCGACGCGGGTCATTGGCGAAACTTGGGTTTGGCAGCTCATGTGGTCGTCTCAGGCCTCCTGTGCCTGAACCGGCGGGGGCGGTTTGCCCCCGTCATGGGTAGGGTATCGCGCGGCGCTACATGCGCCAATTCTTCCGGTATATCCAGTATGCGTCGTTAGCCTTCGGATCGAGGGCCTTCGCGTTGGTCATAGATGAGCCGCAGCCTTGTCGGCGCTGGCCTCGTCCGGCACAGACCGGTTGGAGAGATAGGCGGCAGCCAACCCCTCTTTTACCAGCTCGCGGTGAGACACGTGCAACCGCCAACGCAGGCCCTTCTCGGCAATCAGCCCGACAAGATGGTTCGACAATTGCTCCACCAGATAAACCGAGCGGTGACGCCCGCCGGTGCAGCCGATAGCGATCGTTGCGTATTTTTTGCCCTCTTGTACGAACCTGGGTAGCAGCAACTCGATCATCTGCGCCAGGCAGCTGAAAAATCGGCTAAAATCGACGTCAGCTGCCACATAGGCGCCAACCTCCGGATCCAGCCCGGTATGCGGGCGCAGCAGCGGATCGTAATAGGGGTTGCGCAGGAAGCGGGCATCGAAGACCAGGTCTGCTTCCTTCGGCAGTCCCTGCGGATAGCCGAACGATAGCAGTGTCACCACAAGGGCCGGCGCTTCACGAGCGCTGCCGGCGCCGAAATGCCCTTCGATCAGTTGCCGAAGCGATGCCAAAGGCAGGTCAGAGGTGTCGATCGCCAGGTCCGCGGCTTCCCGCAGGCTGGCGGTCAGGCCGACCTCCGCCGCGATTCCGTCCAGCACCCGGCCCTGCGGCGCCATCGGGTGGCGACGGCGAGTTTCCGTGTAGCGGCGAAGCAGCGAGGCCTCGTCGGCATAAAGGTACAGCATCTCGACACGCCAGGCCGGATCGCTGCGCAACCGCCCGAGCTTGGCCAGTACCGCGGTGGCGTTGAAGCCACTGGTACGCGTATCCACGCCGATGGCCAGATTGCGCTCGGCGCCGACGACCACGGTCTCGATCATCGACATCGGTAGGTTGTCCACCGCCTCGTAACCGAGATCTTCCAGAATATGCAGTGCGGAGGCTTTGCCGCCCCCCGATAAGCCGCTGACCAGGACAACACGGCGTTGCGGGGCCTCGGCGCCCTCCGGTCGAACGCTTGCCTTCATGACCCGAATGCTCCAACCGCCAGTTCAACGCGCGCGAGAACACAATCCAGCGCGAGCTCAATAATCGCCGGAGCCGACGCATGGCGTGCCTCGACAGCGATCAGCGGTAGGTTGAAGATGGGGTGCCTCTCCGGTGTCGGCAAGCGCCGCACGGGCCGGTCGAGATCAACCACGAGAGCCAAGCTGGTTTGCGCCACATGGGCCAGACGAACGATACCCAATCCCCGCACTTCCAGCATCCCCGCCAAAGCCCCGGGAGCGCTGGCAAGTCCGTCCACAATGTTTACTTGGTCGTCGGCAACAAGGGTAAAGCCACGATCGATCAGACGCAGCAAGAGATCGGACTTGCCCGATCCGGAGGGCCCGATCAGCAGCACGCCAGAACCAGCCTTCGAAGCGCAGCTTCCGTGTATCTGCATAGGTTCGCAATCTGACTTGGACCGCTCTGAAAAGAAAGCGGCCTATGCGAAATTTCAGACGGCATGAACTCGAAACGCAAGACAATCGGATAAAATTACACACAATGGCTAGCCAAGATCAGATAAACGCCGCGTCCGTTCGCCTATTGCCGTATGTGCGGCATACCCCAGTGCTCCGACTTGCCGGGTCAGACCTGGGGGTGGGTTTCCCGGTAACCCTGAAGCTTGAATTGCTGCAGCATGCCGGCAGCTTTAAGCCTCGCGGCGCGTTCAACCGTCTGTTGTGCGCCATGCCCCGGCCAAGGGCCGTCATCGCCGCGTCTGGCGGCAACCATGGTGCCGCCGTTGCCTATGCGGCACGGGCATTGGGAATCAGCGCCGAAATATTCGTTCCCGGCCCGACACCGGCCGCCAAGGTGGCGCGGATCGCCAGCTATGGCGCGCGTGTCGTGCAGGGCGGCGACACCTATAATGAGGCGCTGGAAGCCAGCCGCATCCGCCAGGCCGAGACCGGTGCGCTGGAAGTGCATGCCTATGACGATCCCGACGTGTTGGCTGGTCAGGGTACCGTGGGCCGCGAGTTGGAAGCGGATGCGCCTGACCTGACCCATGTCCTGGTGGCGACAGGCGGCGGCGGGCTGATCGGTGGCGTCGCTTCCTGGTACGCGTCCCGAGTGCAGGTGATCAGCGTGGAGCCCCAGGGTTGCCCGACGCTGCACGCGGCGCTGCGGGCCGGTGTGCCGGTGGCGGCGCCGGTAGGTGGCGTTGCGGCCGACAGCCTCGGCGCCAAACAGGTCGGCGCTCTGATGTTCCCGATCGCCCAGGCGCACGTGGCGCAGGCGGTGCTGGTCAGCGACGCGGCCATAGTGGAGGCCCAGCGTCTGCTGTGGGACCGGCTCCGGCTGGTTGCAGAGCCTGGCGGCGCGACCGCGCTCGCGGCGCTGCTGTCGGGAGCTTTCGTTCCGCCGGAGCATGCCAGGGTCGGCGTGATCGTCTGCGGCGCCAACACGGACCCCGCGAAGGTGGCATCATGAGCCCGGAAATGAACTTGGACAAAATTGTCCTGCTGGATGTCGCCGCCAATGGCGTGGCGACCGCAACGCTGAACCGGCCGGAGATCGGCAACGCCTACAACCTCGAGATGTTGCAACAGATCATCTCGGGCCTGGAGCAGCTGGCCGGCGATCCGGCCGTTCGCTGTCTGGTCATTCGCGGCGCCGGACGGCATTTCCAGGCCGGGGCCGACATCAACTGGTTGAACGAGGCGGGTAAATATCCGCCGGAACAGGCGCTGGCGGCATCCATGACCACGGTGCGCGCGCTCGCCCTGCTGAACGAGTTCCCCAAGCCGACCATTGCGATGGTTCACGGCGCCTGCTTCGGCGGCGGTGTCGGGGTGGTGTGTTGCGCTGATGTGGCGCTGGCCACGCCCGACAGCCTGTTCGGCATCACGGAGGTCCGCGTGGGTACCGCGCCGACTCCGATTTCTACTCACTTGGTCAACGCGATCGGCCTGCGCCAGACGCGCCGCTACGCCATCACCGGCGAGCGCTTCGACGCCGCGGAGGCATGCCGGATCGGCCTCGTGCATGAGGTGGTAGAGGCGGATGCGGTGGAAGCGCGGTTGGCGGAGGTGATCGATGCCATCCTGCTGGGCGGGCCGAGCGCCATAGCCACGATCAAGAACGCCATCCTGGCCGACAATGGCCTGACGTTGAGCGCGAGCCAGATCAAGCTGATGGCCTTCGAGCACAACCGGGCGCGCAGCTCGGCCGAGGCGCAGGAGGGAACCGGCGCGTTCCGCGAAAAGCGCAAGCCGGGTTGGTACCGTCCAGGCTGACGTCGAACGCTCGGGCCCAGCCTATGGGGGAGACCCCAGCGGCCAGCGTATCAGCGGACGATGGGCCCCACGTGCGGTCCGGCTTTGGCCAGGGCACCGCTTTTCGCCGCGTCATCCAATGCGCGGAAGAAGGTGTAGGAGAGGGTGATGGCATGCACGTCGGCCGTGTTCGGGTCGTCGGCGATGGCGGGATCGACCCAGAAGCTGACCGGGAAATCCATTTCCTGACCCGGCGTCAGGCTCTGCTCGTTGAAGCAGAAGCAGGCGGTCTTGTGGAAATACTTGGCCGCTTTCTCGGGAGTGACGTTGTAGACCGCGACGCCCGTGACGATGGACTGCGACAGGTTGTGCGCGGCGTAGGTCGCCAGCGTCTCCTCGCCTAGCTCCACACGTACTTCCTTTACCGCCGGGCCGAATTTCCAGGGTAGCCCGGGATTGGTATCGGCGTTGAAGCGAACGATGATGGTCTTGCCGGCGGCGCCGGGGGAAACGCCGCCGACCTGCGGGGTGCCGCCGAAACCGGTGGCGGCGCAGAACATCCGGTAGAGCGGCACCGACGCGAAGGCCAGGCCGCCCATGCCCGTGATCACGCCGAGCAGCGCCAGCAAGATCCATCCGTTTCTGCGTTTGGGGGACATTCTTGCTATGTCGATCCGGGCTAGGCCGCGTGCAAGACCCCTAATGCGGTTTCATCAGCTTGACGATGGTCACGGCGTAAAACAGACCGGAGAACGCCACCAGCGCCAGCAGCAGACCCCAATTCCGCAATTTTCGCCGCCGCCCGATCTCCGCGGACTCCTCGCGATCGATCTTATCCGGCATATCCGCCATACGCTTAGCCTATCAGTTGAGAAAGAGACACCACACCGACGATACGGTCGAGCGCGAACGCACCGAACAACAGGAACAGATACAGGATCGAGTATTTGAACGCAGCCCGGGCCGGCCGGTCGTTGGTCAGGCTGGTGCCGTCCGCATCCTGCCGGTCCCGCGCGACCCGCCAGACGCAGGCAAGGAAATAGCCGCCCAGTGCGAGCGCCGAGACCGCATACACAAGACCCGAAAACCCGATGAACCAGGGTGCCAGCGTGACCGGTATCAACACCAGCGTGTACAGCACGATCTGGCGGCGGGTTTCGCGCGGACCCGCGACGACCGGCAGCATCGGCACTCCCGCCCGGCGGTAGTCCGCGTTGGCATACAGAGCCAGCGACCAGAAATGCGGCGGGGTCCAGAAGAAGACGATGGCGAACAGCAGCAGTGGCACCAGATCGATCGAACCCGTCACCGCGGCCCAGCCGATCACCGGCGGGAAAGCGCCGGCGGCGCCGCCGATGACGATGTTCTGCGGCGTGCGGCGCTTAAGCCACATCGTGTAGACGAATACGTAGAACCCGATCGAGAACGCCAGCACGGCCGCTGCGGCCGCGTTGGTTGCCAGGAACATCACCATGACCGACGCGCCGGCCAGGAAGATGCCATAGCCAAGGGCGGCCTCGGGGGCGATCCGGCCACCCGGGATCGGGCGATTGCGGGTGCGGTGCATCATCGCGTCGATATCGCGGTCGAACCACATGTTGATCGCCCCGGCCGCCCCAGCCGCCACGGTGATCGACAATATCGCGGCGAAGGCCAGGACCGGGTTCAAATGCCCTGGGGCGACCACCATGCCGATCAGCCCGGTGAACACGACCAGCGACAGCACGCGCGGCTTGAGCAGCGTAATCCAGTCGCGCAGTTCGGACTCGGAGGCCAGCATGTCGCGGGCGGCAGGGGAAGACGAAACGGATGGGGCTGAAACAGACAGGGGGGAAAGCTCCCCCCTGTTCGTCACACCCGCTGTGGCTGCGGTGTCATTCATGATGCAAGCGGTCGCTTTCTATCGTCGTTTACGCCGATGGCGGCATGGGCTGCCGCCATCGGACGCGGTTACTGAATCCGGGGCAGTTCCTCGAACGTGTGGAACGGCGGCGGGGAACTGACCGACCATTCCAGCGTCGTGGCGCCTTCGCCCCACTGGTTCGCCGGCACTCGGGCACCGGAGGTGAAGGTGCGGAACATGGTGTAGAAGAACACCAGGAAGGCGATGCCGGATATGAACGCGCCGATCGACGACACGTAGTTCCAGCCTGCGAAGGCAGCCGGGTAGTCGGGGTAACGGCGCGGCATGCCGGCCAGGCCCAGGAAGTGCTGCGGGAAGAAGGTCAGGTTGACGCCGATGAACGTCAGCCAGAAATGCAGCCGGGCCCAGAACTCCGGATACTGCCGGCCCGACATTTTGCCGACCCAGTAGTAGATACCGCAGAAGATCGAGAACACCGCGCCCAGCGACAGCACGTAGTGGAAGTGCGCGATCACGTAGTAGGTGTTGTGCACCACCTGGTCGATGCCGGCATTGGCCAGCACCACGCCGGTCACGCCGCCGACGGTGAACACGAAGATGAAGCCGATCGCCCACAGCATCGGGACTTCGAAGCGGATCGACCCGCCCCACATCGTGGCGATCCAGGAAAAGATCTTCACGCCCGTCGGCACCGCGATGACCATTGTGGCGGCCATGAAGTATGCGCGCGTATCGACGTCCATGCCCGACACATACATGTGATGCGCCCAGACGATGAACCCGACCACGCCGATGGCGACCATGGCGTATGCCATGCCGAGGTAGCCGAACACCGGCTTGCGGCTGAAAGTCGAGATAACGTGGCTGATAATGCCGAAGCCCGGCAGGATCATGATGTAGACTTCGGGGTGGCCGAAGAACCAGAACAGATGCTGGAACAGCACCGGATCGCCGCCGCCGGACACTTCGAAGAACGAGGTGCCGAAGTTGCGGTCGGTGATCAGCATGGTGATGGCGCCGGCGAGAACCGGAACCGACAGCAGCAGCAGGAAAGCGGTGACAAGCGACGCCCAGATGAACAGCGGCATCTTGTGCAGGGTCATGCCCGGCGCGCGCATGTTGAAGATGGTGGTGATGAAGGTGATCGCGCCCAGCAGCGAGCTGATACCGGCCAGATGAAGGGCGAATAGTGTGCAGTCCATGCCGATGCC
>CAINEA010000625.1 GCA_903847525.1 uncultured Acetobacteraceae bacterium
CTATGCTCTACGACCTCATGCCGAACATGCCCGATCAGCAACTGGCCCCGCTCGTCGAGCGCTTCGCCGCAATGCTCGCCGAGCAACCGGTCTTCCACAATACTTTCGCGGCTATCTGAGAATGAGGGGAGTCTTGAGGGAGCAGACCCCACTGGAGCACCGGCATTTCCGCACCCATGAATACCACTACACCCAGCTCCACCCCGGCGAGGCCGAACTGATCGACGCCGAACTGATCCGCGACACCTGCCTGGTCGGCACGGCCGGCGAATTGATCGAACGCATCCGCCAGCTCGAGCGGGACGGGCTGAAGGAACTGATGTTCGCCAGCGGCAACCCGAGCAAATGGCGCATGGCCGAGGATTTCGCCCGGCAGGTGATGCAAAAGCTGTAGGTCCGCGCGGTGCGCTTCTGCCCCAGAACGTCGTTGATTTCGGCGACGCCACAGGATTAGCGTTCTCCGCCCGCAGCGAGGAAACGAGGTACATCCCATGAGCACGCCGGAACTCGATGAGATCATCGTCACGGTCGAGGCCGCTATCCGCAAGGCCTATGTCCAGGGCCGGACGGATGCACTGAAGAAAATGGTCAAGATGCTGCAAGACGATCAAACCGGGATGAAGCCGTTGGCATTGACCGCGCCGCCGGCCGATACGACACCCGCGTCCGAGCCGGTCGGCGTGGGCTACACCGGGCTGCCGCTCCGCGAGCCCGCCGCCAATGACGAGTACATGACCGATTCGTCCGAAAAGGGCACCATCCGGCATGCCCTGAAAGATTATTTCAAAATGCGTTGACCCCGGCCGCAGGTCGGTCCGAAGAGTTCGCACTCTAACGCTCCGTGCCCGCGGCGCGCCGAAGCCTCGGCTTGGGCTGGCGTGTCGTGCTGTCCAGCAGTGCGTGCAAGGCCGCGACCGTTTCCGGTTCCAGCCGATGGATGGACTGGGCCAGGCGGTTCGCCAAAGCGGTCTGCTCCGGCGTCATCCCGGCGGTGTTCACCGTGACGCGCGGGTGCGACAGCCGCGCGAGGCCCGCCAGATCCTCCGCCGCATCCCAGATCAGGCCGAAGAACTCGTTCACCTGGTGCACCAGCCCGGCACTCGGCGCGCCGCGCTTGCCGTGCTCCAGGGCCGAAAGATAGGCCGCGGAAACCTGCAGCTCCGCCGCCAGCTGCTTCAAGGTAACCCCACGTTCCGACCGCAGGGCCCGCAACCTGGCACCGAACGGGGTCATGCCTGGCGCGCCCTGCGCAACAGGATGCGCACGGATCCGGGATTGAGCGCATGCGGGTGCGCCGCCGCCAGCACCAAAGGGCGCAATTCCGGCAGGTTCAGCCATAGCGGCAGCTCCCGGCGCAGCACGCCGCCGCTCTCTCCGCTGCCGCGGCCGGTGATCACCTCCACGCAGCGTATTCCGTCCGCGTGCGAGACCCGCAGCAGCGACACCAGGGAATGGAACGCTCGCTGCGCCGTCCGCCCGTGCAGGTCCAGGGTTCGGGAAGCCGCCATCTTGCCGGTCCGAAAACGCGCCCATGTGGCATTGTCCACGCCGGGCGGCTGCAGGCCGATCACCAGGCCCCCGAGGCTCGGGCGTGACGCCGGCCGAGCAGCCGGGGCTGCCGGCAGGGCGCGCGGCAACGCCGGCGAGCCGGCTGCCGGTTCAGGGAGCGCCGGACGTGCCCGGCCCGGCAGCACGTGAACGTGGCGGGCGTAATTCGCCCATTCCGCAACATCGGCCTCGGTCAAACGACTGCGTCGCGGTGCTCGCATGTGGCTCCATCGTCCCGGCGATCCCAGGCTTTCAGCGCCGGGTCTTCAGCGTAAGCGGGCAGGCACACCGACGATAATCCCGGAAATGGCCGCCATAACCGCCAGCGCGGCGAAGCACAGCATATAGTTGCTGGTGGCGGTCAGCGTGAACCCCATCGTGGAGGGGATCAGCATCACGCCGGTGAACATCATCGCCGCCCCCAGCCCCGTCGCCTCCGTCCGCCGGGCGCCACCCAGCCGCGCATACTCGGCAAAAGCGAGCCCGGTGTAGCCGCTGGCCGTGGCACCGGCGACGCCACAGACCACCAGCACCAGCCACACAGGCCAACGCGCGGAGAACCCGCCGGTAGCCATCGACGCCCCCGCCATGATCAGACCCTGCAGCCCCAGCATCCGGCTAGGCGAGAGAAATTTGTCCGCCACCCAGCCCCATATCGGCCGGCTGACGGCGCCGCAGACCTGGTAAACCGCCAGCGCCCGCCCGGCCCCGAGCAGGTCGAAGCCCACTTCGCCGGTCAAATGCACGGTCATGAAGGCGATGAAGCAAAGCTGGATGCCCGAATAGACGAAGCTCGCGACCGACAGCCGCCGGATCGCGGCGTTTTCGCCCAGCAGCCGCAGCGGGCTGAGCAGGCTGCGCCCCAGGATCCGGTAGCCGGGATCGCGATCCGCATCCCAGCGCCGGCGCGGTATCTCCAGCAGCCCGGTCAGCACCAGCGCCGGCACGACCTGCACCGCCATCGCCCAGCGCCAGCCGAACGACAGGACCAGCGGCGGCACGATCAGCGCGCCCAGGATACCGCCCAGCGGCACGCCGATCTGGCGGATGGACATCACCAGATTGAAAATCCTCGGTGGCGTCTGCGGTACCAGCAAATGCGTCGCCGCCGGCGCGGTGGCGCCATACCCGACGCCGATCGCCATAGCCCCCAGCCCGATACACACCAATGTGCCGCCGGAGGTGATCGCAAGCATCGCCACCGCCGCCACCAGGATCACCTGGCTGACCCGCACCGCCCCATAACGGCGGATGAAGCCCGGCGAAAACATCGCCGAGGCCACCGACACGCCATAGATCATCGAGACGAACAGCCCGACCAGCCCACCATCCACGCCGAGGTCGCGCACCACCTCCGGCGCCGCCGCGGGCAGGGAGAACACAGCCATGGTCGCCAGTGTCTGCACCGCCAATGTGGCCAGCAACGGCCAAAGCGGCATGCGCGCCGTATCGAAAGGTTCGTTCACCGCTTGGGCAGGCCGAGCTCGGCGCGCTTGCGCTCCATCGGGTCGTTGCCATCCCGTGTTGCCAACGCCCAGGGCGCACCGAGCCCACCGCCGGCCGGCGCGGGTATGCCGCGCACGATCTCCGCCACCACCGTGCGATGGGCGATGCGCCAGGTGCCGTCGCGGCAGGTGAAGTGATCGACGTAACGGCCGATCACCTCGGTTTCCACCGCCTGATGCGGCTCGATCGGCTGACCTCGCAGATAGGCCAGGCGCGCATCGCCCGCGTCCGGGCTCACGCGTTGATGCGTGACGAAATAGGTTTCCACCAGCGCCGCATCCGGTCCGGTAAACTCGAAAACGATGTTGCCGACAACATGCATCGACTGCTCGATCGTCGCGTGCCGGCGGATCAGATGGTCGATGAAGCCGTCGATATCGCCCTTATAACCGCCATGATCGTCGTAAGCGTCTGTGTGATAGGCCGATCGCACCAGATCCCAGTTCCGCCGGTCCACCCCGCGGATGTAGCGGTGCAGCGCATCCTCGATCGCGATGCGGTCCTCAATACGGCTATCGGTCATCGCTTGCCCCCCCGGTCATTTTCGATGCCGAGCCTAACGCGCCCCCACCCCGGCCGTCGACGGCAGCGCCCACTGCACCGCCAAGGCTGAATCCCATATCGATCTCGAGCCTCGCGGCACGCGACCAAATATCAAAACATGAGACCGTCCGCTTCGTTCAGCCTCGTTCCGGTCCCTTTGCGCGTGCGGCTCCGGCCGGTCTGAATCTCAGCTCCGTCTCACGCCTCATGGGCCACGCGTGAATGCCAACCGGTGAGACTGCTTTTCCAAGATTTTTTCGCGGTGCCCTCCCTACCGTGTACGGGCACCCTCAATGATTGAATCCTATCCGCGTCTCAGAACTCACGAAACGTCACTCGATCCCACTCCATGAGATTATCTGCCTCGGGCGTGCCGCATGAAACCGGATTCCATTCACGCCCGTCAGTATTTTACCGTTATTTTGAATGACTTGCAAGGTTAGAATTACAGTGCGCGACCGAACCGGCAGGTTCCGACGAGCAGCGGTCAGCCCGCCACCGGATCGTCCACCACCAGCACCACATGTAGCCGCCGCGGGCCGTGCGCGCCCAACTCCAGCGTCTGCTCGATGTCCGCCGAGCGCGACGGTCCCGTCACCCACATCACATTGCGCGGCATGAAGCCGCCGCTGCGCGCATCCTGGTTCTCCGCCCGCAGCAGATCCCACGCCTCCTCATAGGCGCCGACGATCCGGCTGGCCCGCAGCACCACCACCGCCGTGTCGGCAAGCAGGTTCAGGGTCGTCGGACGTTCCGGCGCGGAAGGCAGCATCAGCGTGCCGGTCTCCGCCACCGCGGCGAACCCGTGCTGCACGCTGACCATGTCGCTCGCCTGCGCCCGCCCCACGCGCCAGTTCAGCATCGGCCGGTCGGACCACGGGATCGCGCGCAGGTCGGGATGCGGCGCCATCACGAAATCGGTCGGCAAATTCTGCGCCGCCAGATAATCGGCCAGCGCGCCGGGAACGGCCGCCAGGTTCGGCACAAATGCGACGGTGCCGAACTCCTTCTCCACATTCGCCACGAACAGCGCGACCTGCCCGGGGTGTGGCAAGCGGGACCGGGCGGGAATC
>CAINEA010000626.1 GCA_903847525.1 uncultured Acetobacteraceae bacterium
CCTGGAAAGCCAGGGCCACACGGTGCTGGCGCTGGTCGCGGACCTGGCGCGGTCAGCCGCCCTTGCCTAAAGCCTGGGTCAACGCCGCCATCGAGCCGAGACTGCCAGCCAGGTCGGTCGGGATCAACACCGTCGTGCCCCGTTCCTTGTTCATCTCGTACAGCAGGTTCATCTGCCGCAGCTGCAGCGCCACCGGATCGCGGCCGTAGATCGCCGCCGCCGCCAGCACCTGCTCGGCGATTTCCCGCTCGGCCGAGGCCAGGGTCACCCGCGCGTCCTTCTCCCGTTCCGCCTGGGCCTGCCGGCTCATCGCGTCCTGTAGCTCGCGGGGGATGGAGACGTCCTTTATTTCCACGCTGCGAATGGTCACACCCCAGCTTTCGGTCTTTTCGCTGATCGTCGCCCGCAGCCGCTCATCGGCGGACTTGCGGTCCGACAGCAGGCGCGACAGGTCAGTGGCGCCGATCATCTCGCGCAGGCTGGTCTGCGCTACCCGCTCGATCGCCTGCTGGTAGTCGGTGATGCGGATGGCCACGTATTCCGCGTTCTCCACCTGCCAGAACACGATGGCATCGACCCCGACGGCGACGGTATCGCGCGTCAGCGCCTGCTCCGCGACGATGGTGGTGGTCTGGATTCGCATGTCCACCAATTGGGCCACACGATCGAGAATGGGGATCAGCAAGTACAGGCCCGGCCCCCGTACGCCGGTGAACCGGCCGAGGCGGAGTACCACGGCGCGCTGCCACTCGTTGGCGATGCGGATGGCGCGGAACAGGATCACCAGCAAAATGACCGCGCCGACGATCAGGAACGGAAGGATCGGTGGAGGGAAGCTAGCCATGGCGCCTTGCCCCGCATGATTTGATCGTCACCATAGGCCATATCTCGCGCCCAAGCCCGTGCTTTGATGCGGCGCCACCCCGGCGGCCCTTCCCCAATGAGGCGGGGCGAGCGACACTGCGGTGATGACAGATTCCGTTGCAGCCGCAGCACCCGCCAGGGCGCGCACCACCAAGCGCACGCGCACGACGGCGATGATCGTGGCCAGCGCGTTCTTCATGCAGAACCTCGATTCCACCGTGATCGCCACCGCCCTGCCGACCATGGCGCGCGCGTTCGGCGCCGATCCCGTGCACATGAACGTTGCTTTGACGTCCTACCTGCTCAGCCTCGCCGTCTTTATTCCCGCCAGCGGCTGGGTGGCGGACCGCTACGGCGGGCGCAACGTGTTCCGCCTCGCCATCGCGGTGTTCACGCTGGGCTCCATACTTTGCGGCCGCGCCGACAGCCTGCCGTTCCTGGTCTTCGCGCGGATCATCCAGGGCGCCGGCGGTGCAATGATGATCCCGGTCGGCCGTCTGGTGCTGATGCGCACGGCGGCAAAAAGCGAGGTCGTGGCGGCGATGGCCTGGCTCACCACGCCGGCGTTGATCGGCCCGATTCTCGGTCCGCCGCTCGGCGGCCTGATCGTCACCTACCTGTCCTGGCGCTGGATCTTCGATATCAACATCCCCATCGGCATCCTCGGAATCGTGCTGGCCTCCATCTTCATCGAAGACGTGCGCGAACCTCAGACGTCGCGCTTCGACATCCTGGGCCTGGTGCTGTCTGCGATCGCCCTGGCTTGCCTGATGTTCGGTTTCGAGACGATCGGCCGTGGCGTGGTCGATACCTGGCTAAGTCTTGTAGCCTTCGCGCTCGGCCTTACGTCGGGGCTCCTCTATTGGCTCCATGCGCGTGGACATCCGGCGCCGCTGATCGATTTCGGCCTGCTGCGCTTCAAGAGCTTCTCCGTGTCGGTCTACGCCGGCTCGCTGTTTCGCATCGGCGTCGGGGCGCTGCCGTTCCTACTGCCGATGATGCTGCAGATCGCCTTCGGCAACACCGCGGTGCAGAGCGGCCTGATCACCTTCGCCTCCGCCGCCGGGGCGTTCCTGATGAAGCCCGTCGCCCAGCGCGTGCTGCGCCGCTTTGGCTTCCGCGACACGCTGGTATGGAACGCCTCGTTCGCCGCCGTGATGCTCGGTCTCTGCGCCACCTTCAGCCCCGGCTGGCCGGCGATCGCCATGTATGTGGTGCTGCTGGTCGGCGGCTTCTTCCGTTCCCTGCAGTTCACTGCCTACAACGCGCTCGCCTATGCCGAGTTGCAGCGTAGCCAGATGAGCGCCGCGACCAGTTTCTACAGCGCGGTCCAGCAGCTGTCCCTGACCATCGGCATCACCATCGGCGCCGCCTCCCTGCAACTGGCCATGTGGATGTCCAACCACAGCGAGCCTGGCGCCACCGATTTCCGCCTCGCCTTCGTGGTGATCGCCGCCATCGCCCTGCTGGCCGCGCCGATGTCGCTGCTGATGCCCCGCGCCGTGGGCGAGGAGATGAGCGGCGCCAGCCGTTAATCCGGACGCCTCAGCAATTACTCGGCGGGCAATGGCTGTCGGCTTTGCTGCACCCGCAGCCACACCACCGACATCAGCGCGATCAGGATCAGCACGATGGAGGCCCGGTTCAGCGGGAACCAGCCCATCCGTTCCTGCAGGAAGCCGGCCAGGAAGCTGGCCGTCGCCGTGGTCCCGAACACCAGGAAATCGTTCAGCGCCTGCGCCTTGCCGCGCTCGGATGGGCGGTAGCAGGTGGTTACCAGGGTGGTCGCACCGACGAACAGGAAGTTCCAGCCCACCCCGTTCAAGGTCAGTGCGATGCGGAAGTTCCACTCACCCAACCCCATCAGCGCGACGCCTATACCCACCAGCAAAACCGCCGCGCCGCAGAACATCACGTTCAGCACGCCGAACCGGTTGATCAGGTTGCCGGTGAAGAACGACGGAATGAACATCCCCATCACGTGCAGGAAGATCACCCAATGCGCCTCGGTATGCGGCAGTCCGCAGGCCACGATCGCCAGCGGCGACGCGCTCATCAGGAACGACATGGTGCCGAACGCCACCATTGCGGCGATCACCGACGCGGCATAGCGCGGCTGGGTGGCGATTTCCCATAGCGGACGTGGCGGAACATAGACCGACCCCGCCGTCGGCGCCGGCTCCTGCATCGGCGGGAACTTGATGAACGACATGATCGCAAACACGACCATGTGCACCACCACCATCGACGCGTAGGTCCCGACATACATCGGTACCATCTTGTCGTAGGACCAATGGGCCACGCTCGGCCCAAGGATGCCTGCCGCCACGCCGCCCGCCGTCACCCAGGAAATCGCCCGCGCCCGGTAGCTCGGCGGCACCAGTTCCACGGCGGCAAACCTGTACATCTGCAGGCTGGCCACCGCGTAGCCCAGGATCAGCCCGCCCAGGCACATGACCGGAAAATTGGCGAAATACAGCCCGGTGCCGCAGACGGTCGCGCCCACCATGCCGAACACCGACCCGACCCGGAAGCCGAACCGCCGTCCCTGGCGCTGCATCAGCATCGCTGCCGGGAACACCCACAGCATCACGCCCAGATGCTGCATGGTCACCGGCAAGGTGGCCAGGTCGCGCATCGGGTAGAATGTCACCACCGACAAGGCGGTGGCCGTGAACATCATCGTGTTCGCCGACTGCCCCACTGCCTGACAAATGGTCAGAAGCAACAGATTTCTCTTCATCGACCGATCGAAGAGCATGTTTGTTTGTGTAGACGTTCCCATGCGCCAAACTTTACCAACCGCCCGGACAGCCGCGAGGGGGCGGCA
>CAINEA010000627.1 GCA_903847525.1 uncultured Acetobacteraceae bacterium
AGCCGCTACCAGAGTTCGTCGTAACAGACCGGCCAGCGACCAGCCGCGCGCCATTGTGCCAGAGGCTTCGACCCGGCGAACGCACCCGGCTTCTGCCCCAGCACATCGAGATAATGCTCAAGATCCAGCACATGCTGACGGCGGCTGTGACAGCGTTCGTGGCGGGCGAGCAGGCGGCCAGCGTGCCAAACCTCGACGTGCTGCGGATGCACCCGCGCTTGCACCCGTGTGCCCGGGCGCGCTGGCACGGAGTAGAAGTTGGTCTTCACAGTCACGCAGCCGTGCTTGTCCACCAGCGGGAACGCGATGTCGGCCAGGTCGAAGCATTCCGCCACACGCGGTCGTAGATGGCCACGCTCCTCGGCCAACGCGGCGCCGACAGATTGGGTGCGGCCATCCAGCACCCGAGCCTCGTCCGCGCGGCAACCGCTCAGCAACAGCTCGTTCAGCGCGTCAAGGTCGGTGCCGCCTGGGCGCGCGAAAAACAGAACCCGGACAAAGCGGCATAGAAGAACCAAACGACCGCTTCGATCCGGCGGACACCCACCACGCCAGATCGATAGTCCGTCAGATCAAATGGAACCTTCTACAAGCGCCGCCTCGCACAACCTACCCGAAAACGACCTAGCCAGGAGAGACAAGCTAAATTCAAGCTAGGGTAGCGCATATGGGGCGGAGTCCCTCGCCATATTTGCTTGCCTGTGATCAAAACAGCGAATAGCCGCCGTCGATCACAAAGCTGTCGCCGGTGTGATAGCGGGACGCGTCGCTCATCAGATACACCCCGATCCCGCCGAAATCGTCGCCCTCGCCCCAGCGGCGCATCGGAATGCGCGGCATGACGTTGCCGGCGAATTTCTCGTTCGATGTCGCATTGGCGGTCATGTTGGTTTCGATCCAGCCTGGCAGGATCGAGTGGGCGCGGATGCGGTGGCGGGCGAATTCCACCGCCATTGCCTTCACCATCGAGATCATGCCGCCCTTGGTCGCGGCGTAATGTTCCCCGCGCGGTGCTGCCTCGATTGCGGCCAGGGATGCCGTGCCGACCAGAACGCCACCGCCGCCGCGTTCCACCATGTGCCGCGCGGCAGTGCGGAAGGTGAAGAACGCGCCGTCGAGATTGACGCGCATGACCCGGTTCCATTCCTCCGTGGTCATGTCCAGGAAGGATTTCAGCCCGCGGCCGCTGACCCCGGCATTGGCGAAGCAGCCATCGACACGCCCCAGTGTCGCCACGGTCTGCGCGAAACACGCCTCGACCGCCGCCTCGTCTCCTACATCGCATTCCAGCGCCAGGATGCGCCGTCCGGTCTTTTCCAGCTCAGCCTTGGCAGCCGCGTTCTTGCCGGCGTTGGTGCCCCAGATCGCCACGTCCGCACCCGCCTGTGCCACCGCGCGCGCGATGCCGAGGCCGATGCCGCTATTGCCGCCGGTAACCAGGGCAACTTTTCCGGTGAGGTCGAAAGGCTGATAGGTCAAGACAGGTCTCCGATGTGTGGGGTATTCAGGCTTTGTCGCCGCCGCGCTCGCGGTAGTCCTTGAACGGGGCATCGCGTTGGCTGAGCAGATCGCGCACTGACGATCCGTCGCGCTTGAACTGCGCCCTATACGCCAGGCTCGCCTCGGTCGTGAAGGCCAGCGCCTGCAGCTCGGTGCCCGACCGAATGGCGGCGCGCATGCCCATGATCTCCATGGCGCGGTGCACGGTGCGCTTGTTGATCTGCAGCAATTCGACCGGGATCAGCGTCATCCGCTCGGCAATGCCCAGAACCGCCTCGTCCAGTTCCCCGGCGGGATAGGCGCGGTTGGCAAATCCCATGCTAGCGGCTTCGATTCCGTTGATCGCATCGCCAGTCAGGTACATCTCCATGGCATTGCGCATGCCCATCAGCCACGGATGAAACTGGTTGTCCGGCGGGCTCATCAGCCGCACCGGCGGATAGCCGATCTTGGCGTCCTCGGCGACGTAGACCAGATCGCAGCCGGTCGCCAGTTCACTGCCGCCGGCCAGGCAGAATCCGTGCACCTGGGCGATCACCGGCTTGGCAAGGTCCCAGATCTTGAACCAGCCATCCACGACATGCCGCGGCCATTGGCCCGGCCCCGATGGCGTGTAATAGGGTTGGTCCACCTTGTTGTCCGCCGACAGGTCGTAGCCGGAAGAAAAGCTCGGCCCGCCGCCGCGCAGGATGGTCACGTGGATCGTGGGATCGGTATCGGCCTGCGCCAGCGCATCGATGATCGCGCCGCGTAGCGCGTTGTTCAGCGCGTTGCGTTTTTCCGGCCGGTTCATCGTCAACCGGCGTACACCCGGCCGGGGCGTGTCGATCAGCAGAACGTCCGTGCTCATTGGGCAGCCTGTTCCTTTGGTTGGATCAATCCGATTGCGCCACCGGCCGAAAGTTCGCCGATCTGCAGA
>CAINEA010000628.1 GCA_903847525.1 uncultured Acetobacteraceae bacterium
CGTTGTCGTTCGGCTGCTTCGGCGGGCAGAGGTTGGATCACCAGCCGCGTCGCGCTGGAAAGTCCCTTGATCCAGACCGGAACGTCTCTCGTTTGCAGAGTATCGGCGAGCAGCGCCATGAGATCGACGCGCTCGCCCGACGGCCTCAGCCTCACGGGTCGTGGTCAACACCAGGTCTGCGAACCGGCCGCGGCCCGGGTCATAACGCGCATGCAGACGCCAGTCCTGACCTTTTCCAGGAGCACAGATCACCGAGCCATCCACCAACGACAACTCAAGCGCATCGCCACCGGCCTGGCCGGCCTCGCCAAGGCGATCCGCCAGCATCATCGCCAGGATATGAGCCAACCAATCGCCCATCTTGGACAGCCGGCCTTCAACCGCCTTGTCGGACAGTTCGGCGATGCCTGCGTCCCCGGCCAGCGCCGCCGCCTCACGAAACGATTGCCGTCCCGGACCCCACATCAGCGCCAGACGAAGCAACGCATCGGCGGTCTGGATCTTCCGCTTACGCTGCCGTGCCTTGAACTCACGCGCCGTGGCTTCGAGGTCCACGATGCCCCCGATGGTCCTGACCAGCGATGTCCAGATGCCGGACAGCAAAAAAGATGGTTTTGCCATCCCACACGAGAATCATACCCAGCCGTAACCACGCAAGCCTTAGATTCGCGCCTATGGCGCGGAGCCCATGGCCTTTCTTCCCTTCACCCGACCGCCCTGCCGCGCCCGCCCTTCTTGGTCTAGACCAGATCGACGCTCACCTCGCCGAAGCCCTCGAAACCTGAGACGACTTTCTGGTGGCTGTTGACGAAGACCAGCCCGGTGGTGCTGCCGGTGGTCACGATCTGGCCGGCCTGCAGATGCAGCCCGAATTGCGGCAGGTGATTGACCAGCCATAGCAGCGGGATCAGCGGATCGCCGGACGGATTGCCGCCGATCTTCTCCACCTGGGTGATGCCGCCGCAGACCTGTTTCACCTTCAGGTTCTTCAGGTCGAAGCTGCGCCAGTTCGGCACATCCGCGCCGTGCACGAAGCCGATATGCGCGACATTGTCGGCCATGTTCTCGAGCGGGGTCACCGCACGCATGTCGGCGTAGCGGCTCTTGACCAGTTCGATCGCGGGGAACGCGGCGTCCACCGCATCCAACACCTCGTCCAGGGTATAGTCCTTGCCGCGCGCGGGCAGGTCGCGTTTGAAGCGGACCGCGATCTCCGTCTCGATCCCGATCTGCTGGCCGGCCGGCACAGCCCAGCTGGTGGGCGCGCGGCGGATGCCGGCGGCGGCGACGATCGCGGCCGAGGTCGGCATGCCCGGGGGGGCCGCGCATTTATAGCCGCCGACGCTGCCACCCAGGCCGGCGAGCACCGCGCGCTGGATCGCCCAGGTTTCCGCTTCGGTGGCCGGCGCGGCGTCCCCGAGTCCGGTCAGCGGGGTGCCGCCCTTGCGCGCCGCGAGCAGGGCGCTGGCGGCCTGTTGGATCTTTTCGTTGTTCATTCTTGGCGTTTCCTTGGTCTTGGTTCGTTAAGGCAGGGTTTTCAGTTCAGCTTCACCTTCACGTAGCTGCCGGGTGCTTCCTCGATCGGTTTTAACTTGCCGTCGCCGGGAACGCGGGCGGGAACCTGGTTCTTTTCCATCGCAGTGGTCCAGCGCTGCCAGTCCGGCCACCAGGAGCCGGCGATCTCGGTGGCGCCGTGGAACCATTGTTCGGGATCGGCCGGCAGGTCCGGGTTGATCCAGTGGCTGTACTTGCCGCTGTCGGGCGCATTGACCACGCCGGCGATGTGCCCGCTGGCCGCCAGCACGAAGCGCTTCTGCCCGCCCAGCAACTGCGTGCCGCGATAGGTCGATTTCCACGGCGCGATGTGGTCCTCCCGCGTCGAGAGGAAGTAGGTGGGGATCGTTACCTCGCCGAGGTCGATCGGGGTGCCCTCCAGCTCGATCGCGCCCGGCTCCGCCAGCTGGTTCTCCTGATACATCTTGCGCAGGTAGAAACTGTGCATCTTGGCCGGCATGCGGGTGGAATCGCTGTTCCAGTACAGCAGGTCGAACGGGAAGGGTTCGTTGCCGAGCAGGTAGTTGTTGACCACGAATGACCAGATCAGGTCATTGGCGCGCAGCATGTTGAAAGTGGTCGCCATCTCGCTGCCTTCGAGGAAGCCGCGCTTGTTCATCTTTTCCTCGAGCGCGGAGAGCTGCTCCTCGTCGATGAACACACCGAGCTCGCCGGCTTCCTGGAAGTCCATCATGGTGACGAAGAAGGTGGCGGATTTGATCCGGTCGTCGCCCTTGGCGGCCATGTAGGCCAGGGTGCTGGCCAGCAGCGTGCCGCCGAGGCAGTAGCCGATGGCGTTCACCTCACGCTCTCCGGTGGCGCGCTCGATCGCATCGAGCGCATCCAGGTAGCCCATGCGCATATAGTCGTCGAATTTCAGCGCGGACAAAGTCTCGTCCGGGTTCACCCAGGAGATCATGAACACCGTGTGACCCTGGGACACGGCCCAGCGGACGAAACTATTCCGCGGCCGCAGGTCCAGGATGTAGAATTTGTTGATCCAGGGCGGCCCGATCAGCAGCGGTCGCTTCAGCACAGTTTCGGTGGTTGGATCGTACTGGATCAGCTGCATCACCGGATTTTGGTAGATCACCTTGCCCTTGGAGACACCGATATTCTCGCCCAGCTTGAAGGCGTCCATATCGGTCATCTTGATGTGCAGGCTGCCTTTGCCACGCTCGAGGTCGCTGAGCAGATTGTTCAGGCCCTTGATCAAATTCTCGCCACCGGTTTCCGCGGTCTTGCGCAAAACCTCCGGGTTGGTCATCAGGAAATTACTCGGGCTCATCGCATCGACGAACTGGCGGGAGTAGAAATCCACCTTCTGCGCGGTCTTCGGGTCCAGCCCGTCCACATGCGTGACAATGTCCTGCACGAAGCGGGCCGACAGCAGGTAGGATTGCTTGATGAAGTCGAAAATCTCGTTGTCGTTCCAGGCATCGTCCTTGAAGCGCCGGTCGCCGGATGGGGTCTCGATCACGGCGGCCTGCTCGCCGCCCAGCACGCGCCGGGCGGTGTTCTGCCAGAGCGTCATGTAATCCTGCCAGAAGCCGAGCTGCGCCTGCACGAGGCGGGCGGGATTGGCCATCAGTTTGCTGGTCATTTCCATGAACGCCCCGCCGATGTTCAGCGGATCCGGCGTATGTTCCTTGGTGCCCTGGCGGGCCAGCCAATCGGTAACCAGGCGCTGCGAACGCTCGGCGATGTCGGACATGGAGCGGCCAAGCTCCGCCGGGTCCGGCAGCTTGAAGGGGGGCTGTTCGCCCGCCGGCTTCTTGTCAGCGGTCTTTGCGCCCTGCGGCGCCGCCGTTTCTGCCTTCACCGGTTCCGCTTTGGCCGCCGTCGGTTCAGCGGGAGCGGCATGCGGTGGGACCGCTTGCACGAGCTCGGTGTTGATCGGCTCGGCGGCGCTCGCAGCCTTCAACTGCGGCGCGGTTTTCCGGGCGTTCTCGGTCTTGGCCGCCCCCGCTTTGGCGGTGCGGGCGGGGGTTGAGGCGGGCTTTTCCGGCTTGGCCATAGGGCATCCTTTCCGTCGGCATCACCACAAGCTACATACGCGCCAAATGCTTGGGGTCCATTAGATGTATAGCGGAAGCGAACCGGAAACCAGTCAGGCGGGCCGGCCTATTCAAAGCCTCCGATCCGTCTTCGCCCGCGCGGCCCTGGGTCTGGGCCTGCCGGTCGCGCTTGCCGCATTGAGTGGCTGCGGTTCGGTGCCGGCTTCCATCAATCCGGTGACCTGGTGGCATGATCTGCAGGGCGGACAGATCGCCGAGCAGCGTCCGCCGCCGCCGGGTGCAACCGACCCATATCCGAATATCTCCACGGTTCCCGACCGCCCGGCGCCACTGGATCCGAACATCCGACGGGCGATAGACCAGGGCCTGGTGGCCGATCGTGCGAATGCGCAGCATGAGGCCGCCGCTGCGCCGATCCCCGATCCATCGTCTCGCACCGCCTCGCCGGGCCTGTTCGGTGGCGCCACGCCGCCGCCGCCGGGCACGGCGACCCCGAAGTTAGTCGCTTCAGCGCCGTCCGCGGAAGTGGCCCAGGGGCCGAGCGCCACGCTTGCTGCCGCCACCGCGCCGCCGGCGGCCGCGGCAACTGCCCCCCCCGCGCCAGGGCAGCGCACGCCTCCGGCGCTGCCACCGGGGGCTCTCGCGGACCCGGCATCCGTGCCGCTTGGCCAGATGCCGGAGGGCTCCACCGCCCAGATGGGACCGCTGCCGCCGCTTCCCACGACGCCGCCGGCGCCGGCCGATCTGCCGGGCGCCAACCCGCCACCGCCGCTGTCCCGGCCGGTTCCACCGGTTCCGGCCGGCGCGCCGCAGTCGCCCGGCAGCATGGCCGTGCCGTTCGCGTCGGCTGCCGCCAGTTTGGCGCCGGACGGTTTGGCTGCCGTGCACGGTATCGCGGTCACCTGGAGCAATGCCGGCGCCAAGGCCGGGATCGTGATCACCGGCTACGGCGATGCCACCAGCAGCGATCCGGCCGTCCAGGCCAATGCCCTGACCGTGGCCCTGCTCCGCGCCCAGGCGATTGGCAAGGCGCTGGTCGCCGAGGGCCTCCCCGCCGGCGCAATGGTCACCGATGCGCAAGCCGAGGGTCGCGGCGCGGCGGTGCGTCTGGTAAACTGAGCGATCATTTCAGTTCATCCGAACAACAGAAAGCCTGCACATGTCGACTTCTGGTGAGTTCCACCGCATCCGCCGCCTGCCGCCCTATGTCTTCGCTGAAGTGAACAGCGCGAAGGCGAAGGCGCGTACCGCGGGTGACGACATCATCGACCTCGGCATGGGCAATCCCGACAGCGCCACCCCGCCGCATATCGTCGCCAAGCTGATCGAGGCCGTGCAGGACCCGCGCACCCACCGCTATTCCGTCAGCAAGGGCATTCCCGGCCTGCGCCGCGCCCTCGCCGCGTACTACCAGCGCCGCTTCGACGTGCAGTTGGACCCGGAAACCGAGGTGATCGCCACCCTCGGTTCCAAGGAGGGCCTGGCCAACCTCGCCGCCGCCATCACCAGCCCCGGCGACACCATCCTGGTGCCCAACCCGTCCTACCCGATCCACCAGTTCGGCTTCATCATCGCCGGCGCCTCGGTTCGTTCCGTGCCGGCCACGCCCGATGAGGAGATGCTGCGCGCGCTGGATCGCGCCGTGCGCCATTCCGTGCCCAAGCCCACCGCGCTGATCGTCAACTTCCCGTCCAACCCGACCGCCTATGTCGCGGACCTCGATTTCTACAAGGAGATCGTCGCCTTCTGCCGAAAGCATGAGATCTGGATCCTGTCCGACCTCGCCTATGCCGAGATCTATTTCGGCGACAAGATCCCCCCCTCTGTCCTCCAGGTCCCCGGCGCCAAGGACATCACCGTCGAATTCACCTCCCTCTCCAAGACCTACTCGATGCCCGGTTGGCGCATGGGCTTCGCCGCAGGCAATCCGCGCCTGATTAACGCCCTCACGCGGATGAAATCCTACCTCGACTACGGCGCCTTCACGCCCATCCAGGTCGCCGCCGTCGCCGCCCTGACCGGCCCGCAAGACTGCGTCCAGGAAGTGCGCGACCTCTACCGCGAACGCCGCGACGTCATCGTCCGCGGCCTCAACGCCGCCGGCTGGGACATGCCGACCCCCGACGGCTCGATGTTCGCCTGGGCGCCGATCCCGCCGCAATACGCCCATCTCGGCAGCGTGGAGTTCTCCAAGCTGCTGCTGGCCCGCGCCAAGGTCGCCGTCGCCCCCGGCATCGGCTTCGGCGAGCAGGGCGACGGCCATGTCCGCATCGCCTTCGTCGAGAACACCCATCGCCTGCGCCAGGCTGTCCGCAGCATCCGCGCCTTCCTGCAGACCGGCTCCAACGAAGCCGCCCCCAGCACACCCGAACCCGTCCTGACGACATCGGAGACCGCATGACCCGTCCCCTTACCGTTGCTGTCGCTGGCCTCGGAACGGTCGGCGGGGGGTTGCTGACCCTGCTGCGCGACAACGCCGACATCGTCTCGGCCCGCGCCGGCCGCCCGATCGCCGTCACCGCCGTCTCC
>CAINEA010000629.1 GCA_903847525.1 uncultured Acetobacteraceae bacterium
GAAGCGTTGGTGGCGGATTCGGCGGTGACCTATCTGGAGGGCTACTTGTTCGACCCCCCGGCCGCCCAGGCGGCGTTCTACCGCGCCGCCGCCGCGGCCCATGCCGCTGGGCGTAAGGTCGCCCTGTCGCTGTCGGACGCGTTCTGCGTCGACCGCCATCGCAGCGCCTTCCGCGACCTGGTCGCCGGCCACGTCGACATCCTGTTCGCCAACGAGACCGAGATCTGCAGCCTGTATGAAGCGAACGAGTTCTCCCTGGCGGCCGAGGCGGCCCGCCAGGATGTGGGCCTGGCCGCGCTGACCCGCAGCGAGGCCGGCAGCGTGATCGTGACGCCGGAACACACCTTCGATATCGGGCCGATGCCGGCGGAAGTGCTGGACACGACGGGCGCCGGCGACGCCTATGCCGCCGGCTTCCTGGTCGCCCTGACCGCCGGCAAGCCCTTGGAGTATTGCGGCCGGCTGGGCAGCGCCGCCGCTGCGGCGGCGATCAGCCAGTACGGCGCTCGCCCGCCGCAATCCGAGCTTCAGTTGCTGGCAGCCCGCATCGCTTAAACTGGCGGCGGCCCACCGGGGAACACGGCGGTCGACCGGGCCAGCTCCGGCCAGCCGATCGGCTGCCCGGATTTCTCCGCGGCTTCGGCCGGGCCCAGCAGCACGTCCCAATTGGCGGCGATGAAGCGGCGGCCGGTGACCGCGCCGCCTTCCTCGCTGCAGAGATAAAGCATCGGTGGCGCAAGCTGTTCGGGCCGGATCATGCTTTGGCGGGAATAGCCGCTCTCGGCCGGAACCATCGGGGTGTCGGTCGGGCCGCCCGGCACCACCACGTTCACGGTGATGCCGGTGTCCTTCAATTCGGCGGACAGGCTCGAACTCCAGGCCTCCAGGCCTGCCTTGGCGGGGCCATAGGGCGAAAACCCGCCGCGCAGCATGGTCAGGAAGCTGGTGGTCACGTTGATGATGCGTCCGGATTTCTGCGCCCGGAAGCCGGGCATGACCGCCTTTGCCATGAAGAACGGCCCGGACAGGTTCACCGCCACGAAGCGCTGCCACATTTCGGTGCTGATGTCCTCGATCTGCACCTGCTGGGTGAAATGGTCCTGCCGCACCAGGCCCATGCCCAGCGCGGCGTTGTTCACCAGGGCATGCAGCCCGCCGAAATGGCCGCGCACCCGATCGACGAGGGCCACACAGGATGCCGGGTCCGACACGTCGGAAGGCACCGCGATGGCGTTGTCGCCCAAGGTTCCGACCAGGGTTTCCAACGCCGCCCGATTCACGTCGGTGATGCCGATCTTCCAGCCGGCGCGGACAAATTCCCGCGACAGGGCCTGGCCGATGCCTCCGGCAGCCCCGGTGATAATGGCGACGCGATGATCTGAGCTCATGGCAAGTGTTCCCCCTCGGCCTGCCGGTTGTCCGGCCTATTCGGCGCCAGCCTAGGCCAGGAAAACCTGTGCGGCCAGCCGCCCGTCCGCCTGCGCCAGTGGCGCGGCTGATATGAAACTGCTGTGTCAGTGCGGTTTTGGCTCGCTTCCGGGCGTCCGGCAGTTTATGGAGTGCGCCGCAACATGGGTGCAGCGCAGCCACTCGTCCGCGCGCCCCACTCCTGTCTCACCACAGGGCCTGCTTTTCCAGAGCGATCTAGCCAGCTCGACCTTCCGAGGACCGAATCCTATGGATATCCGCAATATCGCGATCATCGCCCATGTCGATCATGGGAAGACCACTCTCGTCGACCAGCTGCTGCGCCAGTCCGGCACGTTTCGTGACCACCAGGTGGTGGCCGAGCGAGCCATGGACCGCAACGACCTGGAGAAGGAGCGCGGTATCACCATCCTGGCGAAGTGCACCTCCGTCGTCTGGAAAGACATCCGCATCAACATCATCGACACCCCCGGCCATGCCGATTTCGGTGGCGAGGTGGAGCGAATTCTGAACATGGTGGACGGCGCGATCGTGCTGGTCGACGCCGCCGAGGGCGTGCTGCCGCAGACCAAGTTCGTGGTCGGCAAGGCGCTGGCCCAGGGCATTCGCCCGATCGTCGTGGTCAACAAGGTGGACCGCCAGGATTCGCGCGCCGACGAGGTGCATAACGAGGTGTTCGACCTGTTCGCCGCCCTCGGCGCGGACGATGATCAGCTCGACTTCCCAATGCTGTACGCCTCCGGCCGCCAGGGTTGGGCGGACGAGACGATGGACGGTCCGCGCAAGGACCTGGCCGCGATGTTCGACCTCGTGGTCCGCCACGTGCCGGCTCCCAACGTGAAGCCCGAGATGCCCTTCGCGATGGTCGCCTCCATCCTCGATTACGACAACTTCCTCGGGCGCGTGCTCACGGGCCGCATCGAGCAGGGCACCGCGCGCGTCAACATGCCGCTGAAGGTGCTGCGCAGCGATGGCACCGTGGTGGAAACCGGCCGCCTGACCAAGCTGATGTCGTTCCGCGGCCTCGATCGTATTCCGGTCGAGGAAGCACAGGCGGGCGACATTATCGCCGTCGCCGGCCTGACCGACGGCACCATTCCTGACACCGTTTGCTCGCCCGAGCAGACGGTGGCGCTGCACGCCACGCCGGTCGATCCGCCGACCCTGGCGATGACCTTCCGCGTCAATGACGGCCCGCTCGGTGGCCGCGAAGGCAAGAAGGTCACTTCGCGCCAGATCCGTGAGCGCCTGCTGCGCGAGACCGAAAGCAACGTCGCCATCAAGGTGACCGAGAGCAACGAGACGGACGCCTTCGAGGTCGCCGGCCGTGGCGAGCTGCAGCTCGGCGTGCTGATCGAGCAGATGCGCCGCGAAGGTTTCGAGCTCTGCATCGGCCGCCCGCGCGTGCTGACCCGCAAGAACCCGGAAACCGGCGAACGCGAAGAGCCGATGGAAGAGGTGCTGGTCGACGTCGACGAGCCCTATTCCGGCGTCGTGGTAGAGAAAATGAGCCGCCGCAAGGGCGAGATGCAGGACATGCGTCCGTCCGGCGGTGGCAAGGTGCGCCTGACCTTCCACATCCCGTCGCGCGGCCTGATCGGCTATCACGGCGAATTCCTTACCGATACCCGTGGCTCGGGCATCATGAACCGGCTTTTCCTCGGCTATGGTCCGTGGAAGGGCCCGATCGAGGGCCGGCGCAACGGTTCGCTGATTTCCACCGAGCCCGGCGAGGCCATCCATTACGCGCTGTTCTACATCCAGGAACGCGGCACGCTGTTCGTGAACCCCGGAGACAAGGTCTATGAGGGCCTGATCCTGGGTGAGCATTCGCGCGAGAGCGACCTGGACGTGAACCCGATCAAGGAAAAGAAGCTGACCAACGTCCGTGCCTCCGGCAAGGACGACGCGATGCTGCTGATCCCGCCGCGCCGCATGAGCCTGGAGCAGGCGATCGCCTATATCGAGGAAGACGAACTGGTGGAGGTAACGCCCGGCGCCATTCGTCTGCGCAAGCGCCATCTGGACCCCAACGCTCGCAAGCGCGCGGAAAAGCGTTCGGTGGACACCGAAGCGGCCGCCTGATCCGACTGCTGTTCGAATCGCAGGAATGTGAATGGGCCGCCCTGGTAACAGGGC